>CAZOTG010000184.1:0-5063 GCA_964582585.1 uncultured Chromatiaceae bacterium
AGCCACCCGCGCCTCACTACTACCTTGGCGTGATCGGAGTTGACCCAGACCTGCATGGCCTCGGCATTGGGACGCAACTGCTCAAGTCATTCTGCGATCTTTCGGCCAGTGATCCTCTGTCGAGCGGCGTCTACCTGGACACCGCGAAGCCATCGAATGTTGTGTTTTACGAGCGCGCCGGCTTTACGGAGACCGGCCGCGGAAGCTTAGGGAGCTCAACGCTGTGGTGCATGTATCTGCCGCACGGGCTGCGTACGCCTTAACTCTTCGTTACAGATACCACCAATAAATTTGCACTATTCAAATCAATTTTCGGTTATAAGCTACTGTATACTCGCTAATTTGACACAAAACGTCATTTACGATATTTCAATTTGACCAACCATCTAAACTTCAACACCTTTAAGGCTGCATAACCACCACCAACGTAGGTACGATTATGTTATGCCCAATTTGCAATTTGGAGAGTCCCGCAGAATCGAAGTTTTGCGGAGGGTGCGGACACAAATTTGATCTTGTTTGTTCTAAGTGCGGAACTAATAATCCAGCTGAAAATAAATTCTGCAATGAGTGCGGGTTAAATCTAAAACCGGCTAAATCACTTGCCGGTAAAATCACAGAGACGAAGAACCAGCCCGTTTCTCATTCAAAAGAGCCTTTAACCACTTATTCGCCTACCATCACAGGTGAGCGTAAACATATCACTGTTCTGTTTTCCGACCTCGCTGGCTATACCGGAATGTCCGAACGGTTAGACCCTGAAGAGGTCAAGGAGATCATGAGCTGGATTTTTGGGGAGATTGCTCAGGTAGTAACCAAATATGAGGGTTTTATCGAAAAGTTTGTAGGTGATGCGGTGATGGTGCTTTTTGGCGTTCCAAAGGTCCATGAAGATGATCCTGTTAGAGCGATCAAGGCAGCCAGTGAAATTCACGATTTGGTAAAAGCCATAAGTTCCAAGTTAAAACAGAAGATCGGTCATGCCTTGAACATGCACAGCGGTATAAATACAGGTCTCATTGTAACCGGTGAGGTTGATATAGAGAGAAGAATACATGGAGTTGTTGGTGACACACTTAATTTGGCCTCAAGGCTTGCAGATATTGCAAGGCCAGGTGAGATCCTGATCGGTTCCCAGACGCATGAACTGGTTGCTCCTTACTTTAAGACAAAGCCTATGGCCGCCGTGTCTTTAAAGGGAAAGACCAAACCAATTACTCCCTATTTAGTGGTGAAAGAATTAGTAGTTGGCAACCGCTTCGAGGCAGCTGAGCGAAGAGGCTTTACAGCCTTCACTGGCAGAATACAGGAATTGTTCACACTCGATTCCTGTCTCGACAATGCCAGGTCTGGAAATGGCCAGTTCGTTACGGTGGTAGGCGAAGCTGGGGTTGGAAAGAGCCGTCTTATATTTGAATTTCGACACAGTATCGGTAGGGATCAATTTACTGTATTACAGGGACGCTGCCAATCTTATGGAAGCAATGTACCGTACTTGCCATTTCTCAATGCACTTAAGCGCGGATTGCATCTAAGCGAAGATTCTACCCCTTCGGAATTAAAAGAAAAAGCTGTCTCAAATATACTAGATATCGACCAGACACTTAAACAATTCATCCCTGTATTTTTACACTTACTTTCAATTCAGAGCGAGGATCACCCCCTTCCCAAGAATCTGCATGGCCTCGAGCTGAAAAATATGATTAACGAAGCCTTAGTCGCAATAAACATTCTAAATTCTAAACGGAAGCCAATGGTATTAATTTTGGAAGATTGGCACTGGGCTGATGAGGCATCAGATTTGACATTAAAACATTTTGTGAACTTGATAGCTTCATACCCTATAATGGTGGTGGTTTTATATCGTCCAGAGTACTCCACAGGCTGGTCTAATTGGAGTTATCATACACCCATTGTGTTAAAACCACTAGATATTTTTCACATTGAGAACATCATTAAAGCCATCTGGGAGGTGGATTTTCTACCGGAAGGTTTTGCTTCATTGGTTCATGAACATACTGGGGGCAATCCTTTTTTCATTGAAGAGATTTGTACAGCTCTAATCGAAGATGGAACGGTGCGGCTTGAGGGACGCAAAGCGGCGCTTATGCACTCACTCGAACAACTTTCCATACCTTCAACTGTGCAAGCTGTACTCAGAGCTCGATTGGATAGGTTAGACGATAATTCAAAAGAGGTACTTCAGCTGGCTTCTGTTGTTGGTCGTGAGTTTGCCTCGCGCATTCTCGAGCGAATGCTCGATTCTGGTGCACAATTATCTCCTTCTTTGGAAACATTAAAGTTTCAGGAACTGATTCGTCAGATTCATCTAATTCCGGAAGCTGAATATATGTTCAAGCATGTCATTACTCAAGTTGCTGTTTATGAAACTTTGCTTCTAAAGCGGCGCAAGAAATTGCATGCCGCTGTTGGTCAGGCAATTGAGGAACTATATTGTGAACGTCTGGAGGAGCATTACGAGAATTTAGCATATCACTATTCTAACAGTGGCGACACTGAGAAAGCGCTCCATTATTCTGAGATGGCTGGAGACAAGGCTGCGCGCGTTTATTCATTGGCAGAAGCACGAAAACATTATGAGAAAGCTTTATCATTTTTCAATGCTAATAAAACGAAACCCGAGCATCCGCAGAAATTTATCGATCTTACTTTAAAGTGGGCTGAAGTGTCACAATTCGCACCTTCAGATAAAACTAGAGAGACCTTGAAACTGTCACTCAATTATGCACAAGAAATTGGAAACAAGAAAAGAATAGCTGAAGTATCTTACTGGATAGGACGATTTGCCTATATACAGGGTGATTTTATCGAAGCACTTCATCAGGTTAAAAAATGCATTAAGTGGGCCAAGGAATTAAAAGACGAGGAACTTTTAGCTACTTCCTACAATCTTATCGGCCGATCTTGCTTATATACTGATGAATATTTAAACGGTATCAGATATTTAGAAGAAGGTCTCAATTTGATTAAGCCCTATAGGAAATGGGATGACATTATATATTCAAGTGGTATATTAGGTTTATTGTTAGGACTGACAGGCGATTTCAGACGAAGTGTTGAAATAATTGAGACCGCGATAGTGTTAGCAAAAGAACACGGGATACTAACCTTTGAGGCAATGGCATTTGGATATTTGGGATCGGTCAAATACTGGTACGGTAATTGGCAAGAGTCAATAGATAGCTGCTCTATGTGTATTGAAATTTCAAAAAAACTCGATAATTTTATGCCAGTTAGTTGGGCTTCCTTGTTTAAGGGAGCAGCTATATTTAATTCAGGAAGCCAAGATAAAGGGCTAAAATTTATTCGTGGAGCCATTCAAATTGCAGCAAGAACAGATTCAGTCTTGGCGATGCCATTTTTTTACTCTCTTTTCGCTGAGTGTTTAGCTATCCATGGTGATCATTCGGAGGCTGTATCTGTGAATCAAAAGGCCCAAAGTTTTACTAGAACTGGGCAAAAGTGGGGCGAAATCATAAGTTGCAGAACAATGGCAATATTGGCTGCAACAGATTCAAGGCAAGATTGGCGCCAGGTAGATAGCCACATGATGAGAAGCATCAATTTAGCGGAGGAAAAAAAAGCTCTCCCCGAACTTGTAATCAGTTTATTACGCTATGCAGATCTTTTTGAGCGAAAGGGAGATAAAGATCCTGCAGAATCATACTGGAATCAAGCTCGAGATCTCGCCAATAAAATTGGATGCCAAATTTTTAACAGACTAGGTTCTGAAGCAGATATTTAAACGTCAGGCTGTAGCGCTACACGAAAGTTACACAATATTGGATATCGTGCCCTTGCCTCTCAGCAGTAGATTTCCGATGATATCACCAAGGTTTGTTTAGTTTAAAAAGTACTGATACCTCCAAGGTATTCAACGGTTATGTGAACGATAACCTACTAATATTTAAACCAACTTGAACTTGCTGAAAAACGCTTGTGATTACCAAAAACGTATAACAAGGTGTCCACATATATATTTTAAATTGTAAACAGTTCCCAATAATGCTTAAAACCATACCCCAAACTTTCTTATAACCACTCTGCCGGTAGTTCTCATTCACCTGCACCTCATATATACATATCCCGCTTTTCTTTTCATAGCGAAAATATCGTCCAATCCGAAACGCAGGTTAAAGTTCTAAATTGAAAACAAATCTACAGATCATGGATAAACAAACCATTTTTTATAATTATCATCATTCCCCGTTTTTTCGCTTAACACCTTAACACCTCCTGCGGTTATTGAATTGGATCATCGCTTTGATTGGAGATTTCAATGTCTCATAATCACCCAAAAACCATATCTGAAACCTTCTAATGACCACTTTGCTGATAGTTCTTTATGAAATGCACCTCATGTACGCTTTTTCTTTCAGAACCTGAAATTTTGTGATCTCGTAATCTTTAGTCAATAATCTAAATCGAAAAACGGATATCGTTCCGAAAACGGATCTGCAGATCTCGTCTGTCTGTTTACCAATAGAATATATTGAATGATCTGATCTAATTGAATTGTAAAGAAACGCTTTTCCCCAAAGTGCGGCTGCTGCTTAATATCTTAAACTCCGGGATAACAATCTATAGTAGAAAATAGAGACGGTTGCTGAAAGAATGAATGCTTGCTTGGGCGAGATTAAACTGGAATTATTTCTAAGAAAAAAGCAATAATCTTGTTTTTAGAATGAAATCAACCCAATAACCTTAAGATTAAAAAATTAACGCAATTTTGAACTTATTTACCTTATATATGTTTCTTTTATATATTTGTATATTTTTATCCTTTTGAGTATTTGGGATATAAATGTCGTTAATTTTTTAATTTTCGTTGTAAGATATTGCTATCAAACCATTTATTGGATTAATAGCAATATAATCCGTTTTAATTTTCTTAATCTAATTTCCGGGGTCAATTATTTATAGCAGCAGGCAGCTTTGGGGGAATGCCCTTTTTTATTCTCATATTCGTTTTAACTTAAAGAAAGAGATTACCTTCATTTATATTGCTAAAAGATAATCTCTCTCTTTTTCCTATTAAATTT
>CAZOTG010000185.1:0-1329 GCA_964582585.1 uncultured Chromatiaceae bacterium
AGGCACAGAGTGATGACAATTTGCAAACTACTATCTTATCGTTCGCTTAAGATGCGGATTTTTTTTATACTTTTCTCTTTATTCTTTGCTCTTTCCTCTTCTCATGCCGAGCGTATCAAGGATATTGCCACCGTCGCCGGGGTGCGCACCAATCAATTGGTCGGTTATGGTTTAGTGGTTGGATTGGACGGCACCGGCGATCAGACCACCCAGGCACCTTTCACCGTGCAAAGCTTGAAGAGCATGCTGGCGCAGTTCGGCATCGTGATACCGTCGGGCGTGGATCCCCAATTGAAGAACGTGGCGGCGGTGGCGGTGAATGCGGAGTTGCCGCCCTTTGCCAAGCCCGGCCAGACTATGGATGTGACCGTCTCGTCCTTGGCCAACGCCAAGAGCCTGCGCGGCGGCACCTTATTGATGACGCCGTTGAAGGGTGCCAATGGTGAAACCTATGCCATGGCTCAGGGTAGCCTGATAGTGGGTGGTTTTGGTGCAGCCGGCAGCGACGGCTCAAAGATCACCGTCAACATCCCCAGCGTGGGACGCATTCCCAGCGGCGCCACCGTGGAACGTCTCGCGCCCACCAAGCTGGGCGCAGAGGACGCCCTGGTGTTCAATCTTCATGAGGCGGATTTCACCACCGCCAAGCGTATGTCCGATGCCATCAATGACGCCATCGGCATGGGTTCGGCTCAACCGATGGATGCCAGCTCGGTAATCGTGCAGGCGCCGCGCGATAGGGCGCAGCGTGTCTCCTATGTCTCGGTCCTGGAAAACTTGACACTGGAGCCGGGCGAGGCCCCTGCCAGGGTCATCATCAACTCCCGTACAGGGACCGTAGTGATCGGCGAGCATGTGCGGGTGACGGCGGCGGCGGTCTCCCACGGCAATCTGACGGTGAGCATCACAGAAAAGCCGACGGCGAGTCAACCGGCGCCGTTCTCCGGCGGCAATACGGTGGTGGTGCCCGCCAGCGATATCAAGATCACACAGGAGAACAATCGGATGTTCCTGTTCGAGCCGGGCGTATCGCTGGACAAGATCGTGCGTGCCGTCAATCAGGTCGGGGCGGCCCCTGGCGATTTGGTGGCGATCCTCGAGGCCTTGCGAGAGGCAGGGGCGCTGCGTGCCGAATTGATCGTTTTATAGGAAGGAAGCAGGGATTGAAGCATAAAGATAGAGATCGGAGATTGCAGGAATTTGTGTGAATGGAGACGTATGAAAAGCGCTATCCGTTTGTTTGTTACAAGGAAGACGGGGTGTACGCCAGGGACGGCAATATATTTTTAGGCATTAGGTAATGAGGCAATGACGTCCGCTATTCCAACC
>CAZOTG010000185.1:1339-2118 GCA_964582585.1 uncultured Chromatiaceae bacterium
GCAATTGCGGCACAAGGCCGCCAGCAACACACCTGCCGCGCTGCAGGAGGTGGGGAAGCATTTCGAGGCCTTGTTCATCCAGATGATGTTGAAAAGCATGCGGCAGGCCTCGCCGGGCGATCCCTTGTTCGGCGGCAAGGAAGGAGAGTTGTACAGAGATCTGTTCGACAAGCAGATTTCCGAGAACCTTGCCTCTCACGGTGGCCTGGGTCTGGCGGACATTATCGTCAGGCAGTTACGGCACGATACCCAGTCGCAGCAGGCCGCAGCGGCGAATACCGCGCAAATGCCGTCGTCTGCGCCGGCAGTTGGGCAAGATGCATCCCGGCAGGTTAACGCCGGGAACACCGTCTCCTATGCATCGCCGACGGACTTCGTCAAGGATATATGGCCCCATGCGCAGCACGCGGCGAAACAACTGGGCGTCGATCCCGAGGTGCTGGTGGCGCAGGCGGCACTGGAAACAGGATGGGGTCGCGGAATTATCCAGCATCCGGATGGCCGCAGCAGTAATAATTTGTTCGGGATCAAGGCCGGCAGCGGCTGGCAGAAGGAGACCGTGACAGTGCCGACGGTTGAATACCGTGGTGGACTTGCCGTCAAGGAGCGGGCCTCGTTTCGTTCCTATGATTCCTTGGCCGCGAGTTTTGAGGATTATGTACAATTTCTCAAGAGCAATCCCCGCTATAAAGATGCACTGATGCATGCCGGGGACCCTGGGAAATTCAGCAGTGCCTTGCAGGAGGCCGGCTATGCCAGTGATCCTCGCTACGCGGAGA
>CAZOTG010000185.1:2128-4992 GCA_964582585.1 uncultured Chromatiaceae bacterium
GCAGTGTCCTGGGCGGAGATACCCTGTCGGCGATGTTGTCGGAACTCAAGCTAAATGATGCCCATCCGATAGCATGATTAGGATCTTTTCACATTAATACAGCGCATTGATATGCATATTCAAAGTCCAAAAACACTCCGACGGCGAGATAGAGGTCGAGCATGGCCGACATTCTAGGAATAGGCTCATCGGGCTTGACGGCAGCGCAACGGGCGCTGACGACGACCGGCCACAATATCAGCAACGTCAATACGGACGGCTATAGCCGTCAGAGCGTCGATCTCAGCGCTCGTCCGCCGCAAGTGTACGGCACCAACTACCTTGGCAGCGGTGTCAATGTCGCCGACATAAAGCGCATCTATGATCAATTTTTGGTAAATCAGGTCAATGTCAATACATCTTCATTCAACAACATTGATACCTTTCATCAATTGGCCAGTACCGTCGACAACCTGTTGGGTGATGCCTCCACTGGATTGAGCTCGGGTATAGAGCGCTATTTCAATGCAGTACATGAGGTTTCAACCAATCCTTCTTCGCAAGCGGCGCGACAGTCGCTGTTGGGTCAGACCAGTGCCCTGGTGAATAACTTTCATCTCATCAACGACAACCTCAATCAACAATATTCTCAGGTGAATTCGGCGATCAAAAACTCCGTAGCCGAGATCAATTCACTGGCGGCCAATATCGCAAGCATCAACGCCAAGATAGTCACCGCGGCCAGCGCCGCCAACGGCGGCGCCCCCAACGATCTCTTGGATCAGCGCGATGTAACCTTGACTAGATTGGCCAAGATCGTTTCCGTCAATACCGTCGAGCAGGACAACGGTTCCCTGAACGTGTTCATCGGTAACGGACAATCCTTGGTGGTGGGGTCCTTGGTCCAGCCCTTGACTACCCTACAGAATAAATTTGATTCCACCCGCCTCGAGATCGGCTATCCCTCCGGCGGTGGCGGCAATGTAGAGGTAACCGGCCAGTTGTCGGGAGGCTCCCTCGGCGGTCTTCTCAATTTCCGCAACCAGCTGTTGGATCCCGCCAAGAACGCCCTGGGGCGTGTGGCGATCGGTATGTCCAGCGCAATTAATACCCAGCATCGCCTGGGTATGGATCTCAATGGCGCCTTGGGCGGCGATATGTTCACGGTTGCATCACCGTTGGTGACGGCCAATGTCTCCAATACCGGTGCCGGTAGCGTTAGCGGGACCTTGATCAACGCCAATGACCTTAGCACCAGTGATTACAAGTTGCTCTTCAACGGTGGTAACAGTTATACCCTGACGCGTTTGAGCGACGGTCAGAACTACGCGATTGATACCGGCGGTTCCTCTCCCTATACCACCACCGAGATCGACGGCATCTCCTTGACCATTACCGCCGGCGCCGTGGCGGGCGACAGTTTCCTGGTCCAGCCCACTCGGCGGGGAGCGGATGATCTGAGCCAATTGATCACCGATCCCACAAAAGTGGCGGCGGCCGTTCCGGTGGCGGTTACCACGCCATTGAGTAATATAGGTTCGGCCACGGCCGGTGCGGTTGGTGTCAATCATCCCAACGACCGCGTCGTAT
This sequence comes from uncultured Chromatiaceae bacterium, assembly GCA_964582585.1. Taxonomy (GTDB): domain Bacteria; phylum Pseudomonadota; class Gammaproteobacteria; order DRLM01; family DRLM01; genus JARRQJ01. The sequence continues at coordinate 3,698 of CAZOTG010000185.1, forward strand.
TTCAATTTACCGGCGCGGCCACCTTTGATGTTCTCGATGAGACCACCGGCGCCACGCTGGCACAAGGCGTGAGCTATACCTCGGGCTCGAATATCAGCTTCAATGGGTGGACAGTCCAGATCAGCGATAGCACCGGCACTCCCCTGGCAGGTGACAAGTTCTATGTGGATCAGGCCGTTACAAGTGCAGATGCCGTCAACACCGGCGGGGCGGATATCGGCCAGGCGGTCCTCAACCCGCCCGATCCCAATCTGACCGATCCCGTCACCATCACCTTCACCAGTCCCACCACCTTTAACGTGACGGGATCGACCACCGGCAGTCCCACAGTGGGCGTCTCCTATACCAGCGGCGGAGTCATCAGTTATAACGGCTGGAATTTCAGCATTGCCGGCACCCCGGCGACCGGCGATAGCTTTACCATCGGGCCCAACACCAGCGGCGTTGGCGATAACGGTAATATGCAGCAGATCGCCGCCCTGCAGACTCAAATGACCCTGGCGGGCGGGACTGCGACGTTTCAGGATGCCTACGGGCAAATCGTGGCCGATGTCGGGGGCAAGACGCAGGCAGCCAGTGTCAATCGCGATGCACTCAATGCCTTGCTGCAGCAGGCCACCGAGGCTCGTGACGCGGTATCCGGCGTGAATCTCGATGAAGAGGCGGCGAACATGCTTAAATTTCAGCAGGCCTATCAAGCTGCCGCTAAGGTAATAGCGGTCTCGGACATCTTGTTCCAGTCCATTCTATCGGCGGTGAATGGGTAAGTTATGCGTATCTCGACCAGCCAGATTTTTCAGAGAGCGACCAATGGTTTCCTGGATCAGCAGGTTCAGGTGAGCAAGACGCAGCTGCAAATGAGCAGCGGCAAGAAGATCGTCACGCCCAGCGATGATCCCACGGCCGCGGTCCAGATATTGCAGCTTCAGCACAGCATCGATCTTACCAACACTTACCAGAAAAATATTGACGCGGCGCAAGCGGCGCTTGGCAGCGAGGAGAACGTCCTTAGCAACGGTACCAATATTCTGCAACGGATCCGCGAATTAACGGTTCAGTCCAACAGCGGCATCCTCAGCGATCAGGACCGCCAGGCCATCGCCCAGGAGATGCAACAACATCTTGCGTCGCTTTTGGGCCTTGCCAATTCCCGGGATGGCAACGGTGATTATCTGTTTTCCGGATTCAAAACGGCGACGCAGCCCTTCAGCCAGTCAGGCGCCGGCATTACCTATGCCGGTGATCAGGGCCAACGTATTATCCAAATAGGGGCGAGCCGTCAGGTTGCCATCGGT
>CAZOTG010000186.1:0-4970 GCA_964582585.1 uncultured Chromatiaceae bacterium
TGGCTTGCGGGCCGCCGGATGCCGGCCCTTTTTCAGGATGACTCGGTAAACCGCTCATAATTAGCCTTGCCTGCTCATACCCAAATTTGAAACGACCGTTATCGCTGATAACTTAGTCTCGGCACACCCCAAAACCTGACACACCGCCGCACAAGCTTACCGCAAAGCAAGACCTTAACCCTCTTCCGGCCCCGGCTGGGCCAGCACCAAATCCTTGATGGTCTGCTGCGCCAGGGCATCGCTGATGGCGCCATCCACCCGCCGCATGATCTCCCCCACCTGACTCTGCTCCGGCTGTTGTTCAATCGCAGCCAAAGGGGAAGAGTCGACATGTCGGATGGCCTCCACCACCGACACGAGGGTGATGGTCTCGAGATCGCGGGCCGGAAAATAGCTGGGCGGGTCTTCGCCGGACTCGCTGATGATCCCGTTCTTTTCCAGGATTGTAAGGATAGGCTGCAAGGAAAGAGAGGGCATGTTCATACGCTGTGCCAGCGTATCGAGAGACCACCACCCTTGTTGATGATAAAAGTTATAGCCGATCAACAGCACGGCCAGGATAGCCGTCTGTTCCTGCGCCTCATTGCCCAAGCGCCATTCCCCGCGCCGCGTACTGAGCAAGGTGGGGTGCTGATGATAGTAGGCCACCTGGGCGCCCAACAACAGGATCAACCAGCTCACGTAAAGCCAGATCATGAACATGATCAGGATGGCAAAGCCGGAGTAGATCGCCGTGTATTTACCCGAAGAGCTGATGAAGGCGGCGAAAGCCCAGCCACCGCTCTCCCACAGGATGCCCGCCACCAAACCGCCGATCAACGCGGAACTGAAATGCACCTTGGTATTCGGTATGAAGATATAGACAAAGGTGAATGCCGCGCATACCAGCACATAAGGCAGCAATCGGCTGAGGTAGCGAATCAGCGCGCCAAAGGGCTCGATGGCGACCAGGCCTTGAATCACACTGGTGCCCATCACGGCCGCGGTAATCCCCAAGGCGGCGAAGATCAACACCGGTCCCACCAGAATCACGCTCATGTAATCGCTGAAGCGTCGGACGAAACGCCGCGGCTGCCGTATCCGCCAAATGAAATTGAAGGCTTCCTCGATCTTCTGTACCAGGGACACCACCGTATAGATCAGGAATGCCAGGCCCAGCGACCCCAACACCCCCACCTGGACGTTTTCGACGAAGCCGAGGATGCGCTGGCTGAACTCGATCCCCTTCTCCCCCAATGGAGCCAGGAAGTGATTGAGCATCGGCTCTATTTGATTGTGGACCCCAAAAGCCTTGAGCAGGGAGAAGCTCACCGCCAACAACGGCACCAGGGACAGCAAGGTGGTATATACCAGGCTCATGGCCCGCAGGGTCAGGTTTCCCTCCGTCACCTCCAGCACCATGTTATACAGCAGTCTCGCCAGCCTCACCCCGGCACGGCGCAAGGGGCTCAGGGCCTGGATATCCTCCCTCCAGACCTTGTCCAGGCAATATTTGCGAAGGTTTTCGTAGAATCCGGCCATAAGCCATAGCATAGCAGTGAATTCCAGACGAAACAGCCACATGGCCGGGAATATGCCCCGCCTATGTGGCGGCCGATTCAAGCATTATTACCGCCCGTCGATAAACCAAAGGGAATATTGATGGATCCCCAGCCAGTAAGCAGGGGGTTGTCTCCGGCTACGGTTCGTATCCCGGGGTGTGCCCGCGGCGCTTGCCGCCGTTGCAGATAATGCGAAGGAAGTCTCCGGGGCCAGACCGGCGCAAGGGGGCGCGCACCCGCGAGAGAAGGACCACACCGCGGGATTTCCTCTGTTGCAATACAAGCCGCAAACGAGTGTGAATGGCGTGACTAACGAAGCACAACGGAAGGCCAACCCGGAGCAGCTCAAGCGCCAGCTTGAGTTTCAGATCAAGCTCAATACGCTTATCCAGCGCATCCAGGAAGCGGAAAGCTTCAACGATGTCATGCCGGAAATCGAACAGGACCTGCTGTCCCTGCTCAATGGAGAACGCATAACCGTCTACCAGCGCTCCCGCACCAATCCGGAATTGGTCTCCAAGTACAAGAGCGGCGACGAGTTCAAGGAAATCCGCGTTGCCCTGTCCACCTCCTCCATCGCCGGTTATGTGGGGCTCAGCCAGAAACCCCTGCGCATTAACGATGTATACGATGCCGACGAACTCACCGCCATCCACGCCAACCTGCGCTTCGACAAGTCCTACGATTTGAAGAGCGGCTTCCGCAGCCAGGCCATGCTGGTGGCGCCGATCAAATCCAAGGACGTGCTGTTCGGCGTGATGCAGGTACTCAATCGCCGCGGCGGCGGCGGCTTCAGCGACACCGAGTTGCGCAATGCCATCAAGATCGGCCTGTTGCTCGGCAATCAATTCCGCTACGAGCTGGGAGGCACGCGCGATCCCTACGAATACCTGGTGCAGACCGGAAAGATTACCCAGGATCAAATCGACGAATTCAAGGCCCGTGCCCCCAAGGAAGGGACCACGGTATCCTATCTTCTGCTCACCGAGGCCAATCTCGGCGCGGCGGAGATCGGCGCCTCCCTGGAACGTTATTACCAGGTACCCTATATGGGCTACAACCCCGAGATCGAGATCCCCCAGAATCTCTTGAAGGGTATCAACGAGGCCTATCTCAAGAAAGAGCGTTGGGTGCCCATCCAGGGCGACCGTGACGAGGTGGTGGTCCTTATCGATGACCCCACCGACGACCGGCGCATCATGGAAATCCAGCGGGTACTGCGCGCCCGCAATTATGTATTCAAGGTCGCGCTGGCCGAGGATATCAGACAATACCTGGGTGAAACCCTCCAAAGCCCCGAGACCAACGTCGATATCAATGAACTGGTCGACCGCCTCAATGAAGAAGGCGTCGAAGCGATCACCGACGAAGAGATCGACTCGGTCGACGAAAACGAAGCAACGGTTATCCAACTGGTCAATCAGCTGATCCGCGAATCGTTCACCGCGCGCGCCTCGGACATCCATATCGAGCCCGGCAAGGGCAAACAGGCCTCCGCCGTACGCATCCGCGTCGACGGCATCTGTCAACGTACTCTCACCATCCCCGCCAGCCATATTCGCGCCGTGGTATCGCGCATCAAGATCATCGCGGGCATGGACATCTCCGACCGGCGCCGCCCTCAGGACGGCAAGGCGGTGGTCAAGATCAAGGGCAAACCCGTGGAGCTGCGTGTCGCCACTATCCCCACCGTCAACGGCGAGTCGGTGGTCATGCGTATCCTGGCCTCCAGCAAACCGTTGCCGCTGGATAAACTCAATTTTTCTGAGCGCAACCTGGACGAGACCGCAAGGCTGGTGCAGCATCCGCACGGCATCTTCCTGGTAGTGGGTCCCACCGGTTCCGGTAAAACCACCACCCTCCACGCCATCCTTGCGCACATCAATACGCCCGAGCGCAAGATCTGGACCGCCGAAGACCCGGTGGAAATCACCCAACCCGGTCTGCAGCAGGTACAGATGAACAACAAGGCCGGACTGACCTTCGCCGCCGCACTGCGCGCCTTTTTGCGCGCCGACCCCGACGTCATCATGATCGGCGAAATGCGCGACAAGGAGACCGCCGAGGCGGGCGTGGAGGCATCCCTCACCGGTCACTTGGTATTCTCCACCCTGCACACCAATTCCGCGGCGGAAACCGTCACGCGTCTGCTGGACATAGGCATCGATCCGGTAAGCTTTTCGGACGCCTTCCTCGGCGTGCTTGCCCAGCGCCTGGTGCGCACCCTGTGCGATAAATGTAAACAGGATTATAAACCCGACGAAGAGGAACTCACCTTGATCCGCCGTTACTACGGGGAAGAACACTTCGCCGAACTGAAGGTAAACCCCTCCTCCGTCACCCTGCAAAAAGCGGTGGGCTGTCCGACCTGCAACAATTCCGGATACAGAGGCCGTACCGGCATCCATGAACTCCTGGTAAGCACGCCGAAGATGAAGGACCTGATCTACCGCAAGGCCACCGCCGACGAAATCCAGAAACTGGCCATGGCCGAGGGCATGCGTACCCTGATGCAGGATGGTATCGCCAAGATGTTCAAGGGCCAGACCGACCTCGCTCAGATCCGCAAGGTCGCCGCCGCCTAGCGGTCCCCAACAAGACAGCCGGCCGAGGACAGCTTTCCGCGCCTATGCTAAAATAAGAACCGTATATTCCTTGTACATTCCTTCAACTTTCAGCGAACAATACGGCCATGGACAACAATATCCCCTACAAGATCAACATCAACGTGGAGCCGTTCTATATCGAAGACCAATCGGCCCCCGAGGAAAACCGCTACGTCTTCGCCTATACCGTGAGTATTCAAAACCTGGGCAAAGCGGCGGCGAAACTGGTCGCTCGCCATTGGATCATCACCGACGCCAATGGCAAGATCCAGGAAGTGCGCGGCCAAGGTGTGGTGGGTGAACAGCCTTATTTAAGGCCCGGCGAAGCTTTTCAATACACGAGCGGGGCAGTGTTGGATACGGCGGTGGGGACGATGCGCGGCTTCTATCAAATGGTCGGTGAGGACGGTAATCAGTTCAACGCGGAAATTCCCATCTTTACCTTGTCGGTGCCACGTACGCTGCACTGACCGGCGGTGGCGCCGGCGCATACCCTGCGCCGTTGCAATCAGGCCGTAAGTTTATCCAATTCCCATTGAATAAGTTGCGCTACCTGTTCGCGCGTAAAGAAATAGCCGTCCCTGACAAAACCGGCGACCACCGAGGCCTTTACGGCGCTGGGCCTGCCCTCATGGTCACGGGCCACGATCCATTCCAGCGGCACGCCGTCAAATTGATGCGCGTCGGCGGGTCTGCCGTCGGCATGGCTGGAAAGATGGATGGATCCGTCCTCGCGGTCCAAGAATGCGGGGTAAAATCCATAGGCACGATTTTCCGCGCTGACCCCGCCCGTGCCGCGATAGACCAGGGACTGTTGAACCAC
>CAZOTG010000187.1:0-4934 GCA_964582585.1 uncultured Chromatiaceae bacterium
TCATGGCCTGGGCCTGGGTGTAGCGGATGTCACCCACCAATTGATCGGCCTGGGCCGAGAGATTGATGGTGGAACCCGGCCACTGGTTGACCGCGACCACAGAGAGGATGGCGACCAGCAGCAGTACGGTGACCAGCTCGACTAGAGTGAACCCTTGTGAGCGGCTGATTGGCATGGCAAGGGTAAATCAGCGCAATACGTCTAAAAGAAAAACTCCTCCGGCACCTGTTGCAAGAACCTGTGCCGGAGGAGTTAAGACATGACCCGTTACGGCACGTAGATGCCCGAAACGCTAGCCGTTGTGCTGTTGGGGCCGTTCAGTGCGCAAGTGGCGGTATCACCGATAGCGGCGCCCAATGAAGTTGTGCCAGCGGCCCATGAATAGCCGGTAGGCAATGCGCCGCCATCGAGCAGGGTGCCCAGATCGGCACAGGTGGTCGTGGAAGTTGCGGTACCGCCGGCCTTTGCCTTGGCAAAGTTCATGACGGAAGCGGAGCCAATGGCGCCTCCCGTGGCGGCTGTGGAGGCCGTTTGTGCCTCGTCAGAAAGATCGATGAACTTGGGCACCGCCACGGCGGCGAGGATACCGAGTATTACGATGACCAAGACTAACTCGATCAAGGTAAAGCCAGATTGCGTTTTCATAATATATACTCCGTTAGTAGTATGAGCGAGTTTACTTTTCTATCCCCTTCCCGGTGGCCCGCTGACACTCCAAAACCGCGGTATCCCGTTTCTACGCCGTTGCGGCCCAAACCAAAATCCGCGACCGGGTAAACCCTTGGGGTGAGGTTACAAAGCTTTTCGGCACGCCAAAATAAAACTTTAGTGATAAAGCCCTGCATTTCGAAGGGGATAGCGGCGGCCCATGGCTTAATTAGTGATGGAGCGCCGCCGAGGCCAGCCCCCACATGGGCATGAAGATGCCCAGCGCCAGGATCAGCACGAAGACACCGATCACACCGAGGAGGATGGGCTCAATGGAGGTGCTGAGGTTCTTGAGCTGATAATCCACCTCACGCTCATAGTACTGGGCGACCTCGTTAAGTTGTTGATCTATAGCGCCAGTCTGCTCGCCCACTTGGATCATCTGCAGTACCAGGGGCGGGAACAGGCCGGTGGCCGCCGCGGTGAGGGCGATGGTCTCGCCGCGCTCCACCCCCTCACGCATAGTGGTGATTTTTCGTGACAGGTGTTCATTGTCCACGGCCTGGGTCACCACCTGCATGCTCTTGCTCCACGGCACCCCGGTCTTGATGCAGATCGCCAGGGCATAGGCGAAGCGCCCCAGGGACGCTCGGTACAGGATGCCGCCTATCACCGGCATCTTGAGCTTGCTGTGGTCCCACCACAGACGGCCGTGGGGCGTGTTGATGTAGCGCCGGAGCATGAACATGGCGGCCCCGCCTGCGAGGAAAATCAGATACCAGTAGGCCACGGTGAAATCGGATACCGCCATCAGAATACGGGTGGGCAAGGGCAGTTCGGCGTTGAAGCGCTCGAACAGCTTGCTGAAGGCCGGGATCACGAACAGGTTGACGATGAAGATGGCGATGGTGATCACCGACAACACCAGTTTGGGATAACGGGTGGCAGTGCGGATGCGGCTTCGCGTTTCACGCTCTTGCTCGAGATAGTTGACCAGGCGCAGGAAGCTATCCGCCAGGGTACCGGAGGCCTCGCCGATCTCCACGATATTGATGTAGAGGGGGGGAAAGACCTGCGGGTGTTGGCGTAGCGCACCGCTCAGGTCGCTGCCCGCGTCGAGGCTGTCGCGTATGTCACCGATGACCTTGGCCAAGGCCTGGTTGGGCGTGGAGTCCCGCAACCCAACCAGTGCGTCGAGGATGGGTACCCCGGAGCGCTGCAGACTGTACATCTGCCGGGAGAAGAAGATGAGGTCGAGCAGCGATACCTTGCGGCCTGTGAAATTATCGCGAAGATTCTTAAGCCAATCCGTGCCCGGTTCGATGGGCTCGATCTCTAGAGGGGTGATATGACGGTCGAGCAGGTGATTCGCCACGGCGTTTTCGCCGTCGGCCTCCAGCTCGCCGTCGATCAATACGCCCTGTTGATTGCGTCCGCTGTAATGGTAAACCGCCATGATCAGTCTTCGGCGTTATAGCTCACCCGCAACATCTCGTCGACGGTGGTGAGACCTTGAATGGCGAGCTGAAAGGCGCTGTGCCTGAGGCTGTGATAGCCGGTTTGCTGTGACGCTCGTTTGGCAAACTGCAATACCTCACCCTGATGGAGCAGCTCCACCAGCTCCGGGGTCATGGCGAGATATTCGTAGACGCCCACGCGTCCCTGATATCCCGTTTGGTTGCAGTAATTGCAGCCCTTGCCCTTTCTGAGCGAGATGTCCGGGCGTTGCGCCTGCAGTTCCTCCTTCAGGAAGGCGCGGACATTGTCTTCCAGTATATCCGGAGCCGCGCAGTTTTCGCAGACGCGCCGCACCAGACGCTGGGCAAGGATGCCGCGCACCGCGCCTGCAACGAGATAGGGTTCGGTGCCCATGTCCACCAGGCGCAGCACGGTGGAGACGGCGTCGTTGGTATGGAGGGTGGAAAGTACGAAGTGTCCGGTCATGGCGGCGCGCAGACCGATCTGCGCGGTCTCTACATCACGCATTTCACCCACCAGCACGATGTCGGGGTCATGACGCAGCACGGAGCGCAATACCCGCGAAAAGCTAAGATCGACCTTGGGATTGACTTGGACCTGGCTGATCCCCGGCAGGCGGTATTCCACCGGGTCTTCCACGGTGATGATCTTGACCGAAGTGTTGTTGAGCTCCTTGAGCATGGCGTACAAGGTGGTGGTCTTGCCGCTGCCGGTGGGGCCGGTGACCAGCATAATGCCATGAGGGCTGTGTATGACCTGGCGTATTTTGGTCAGGATGTCATCCGGCATGCCGACATGATCCAGATCGAGTATGCCGGCGGATTGATTGAGCAGGCGCAACACCGCCGCTTCGCCGGTCTCCAGGGGCATGGTGGACACACGTACATCGATATTCTTGTCATGGACACGCATGTTGAAGCGACCGTCCTGGGGGAGGCGCCGTTCCGAGATATCCAGTTGCGCCATTAATTTCAGGCGTGACAGCAATGCGGCGGCGATGCGCCGGTCGGTGGTGGTCTGGACCCGCAATACCCCGTCGATGCGAAAGCGTATTACCAGCTCTTTCTGGCCGGGTTCGATGTGGATATCGGAGGCGTTGATCTGGGTAGCGTCTTCGAACATGGTCTGCAACAGCTTCACCACCGGCGCATCGGCGACGTTATCCGCCGCCGTCCGTGGCCCAATGAGTTCCTCGGTGGCTGAGATCTGCTGTTCCAGTTCCGCGGCGAAGCCGCTGATTTCCGCGGTGCGGCGGTAGACGGTATCGATGGCCTTCAACAGGTCGGTTTCCTTTACCACCGCCAGCCTGAGTGGGCGTTGCACGATGGCGCTGATTTCGTCGAAGGCAAAAATATTGGTGGGATCGGCCATGCCCAATAACACTCCCTCGGCGTCTTCATCGAGGGCGATGACCCGGAAGCGCCGGGCTTGCACCTCTGGAATCAGTTTGACGGTGTCAGGCTTTATTTCGTAATGCTTGAGATCGACGTGATCGATATTGAGCTGGCGGGCCAGGAAATCGAGCAGGTTTTCCTCGGAGATATAGCCGTTTTCGATGAGGACACGTCCGAGCTTTTGGCCGGAATTCTTTTGACTCTCCAGGGAGGCGATCAATTGCTCCTGAGAGATCATGTCGTGTTCCACCAATAAATCGCCGAGGCGGATCTTCTTTGGCTTCGGTAGCGCCATACCTAGATTTTCCTGATGCTGTCGCCCGTCGCGGCTCTGGGGTGGGGAGCGAGAGCTTGCAATGATTCCCTATCGGCCTTCCGAAGCCTATAACGGCCGAAGCGCTAAAGCCTTTATTGGGCTGGGATATCAAGTTATTAACGCGTGAAGGGGGGCGGCCTGAATTAGGGCAGACAAGATGCCTTTTTCATTACCGGGGATGAGCGGGTCTTTTCATTAAAGCTTCGCGGCCACTTACGCGAAATGGATGGGTTGTTGGAGGAACAGGGGCAGGTCTTCAGGCAAAAACGGCTTGCTGAGCAAGAAGCCCTGTGCGGTGTGACAGCCGCAACCACGCAGGAATTGCAACTGATCGAGGGTTTCCACGCCCTCGGCGATGGTATCCACTTGCAGCGAGCGCGCCATGGCGATGATGGCCTTGATGATGGTCTCGTCGCCCGGGTTGTGGATGATGTCGCGGATGAAGGTGCGGTCGATCTTGAGGGTATCAACCGGGAAACGCTTGAGATAGCTGAGGGATGAATAGCCGGTGCCGAAATCATCAATGGCAATGCGCACCCCCAGCCGTTGCAAGGCGCTTAGATTGTCGGTGGAGGCCTGGTCATTCTGCATCAGCACGCTTTCGGTGATCTCCAATTCCAGCTGTGGCGGCGATATCGCGGCTTCGGCGAGGATCCGTGCCACCGTCTTGTAAAGGTTTGGATCGTTGAATTGCCGGCCGGAGAGATTGACCGACAATCGCAGCGGCGTTTTGTTCAGCGCCTGCCAGCGGCTGGCCTCCCTGCAGGCGGCGCGCAGCACCCATTCGCCTACGGGGATAATGAGGCCGGTGTCCTCCAGGAGTGGTATGAACTCCAGGGGATCGATAAGACCCAACTCCGGATGTTGCCAGCGCAACAGCGCTTCCAGGCCCGTGACCCGCCCCAATTCGAGATCCACCTGCGGTTGGTAACGGAGATGGAACTCTTGCCGTTCCAAGGCGCGATACAGGCTTATCTCCAGGCTGAACTGCTTGAGTGCCTTGTCGCTCAGGTCGGCGGAATAAAATTGATAGGTATGGCGACCCTGCTCCTTGGCGCGGTTCACCTCGATGTATGCGCTGCGTACGTCAACCTGGG
>CAZOTG010000188.1:0-4906 GCA_964582585.1 uncultured Chromatiaceae bacterium
GCCGCGCGCGCCGGTGGTTACCATCATGGGTCATGTGGATCACGGCAAGACCTCGCTGCTGGACTATGTGCGCCGCACCAAGGTGGCGGCAGGCGAGGCGGGCGGCATCACTCAGCATATCGGCGCCTATCACGTGAAGACCGACAAGGGCATGATCACCTTCCTCGATACCCCGGGCCACGAGGCCTTTACCGCCATGCGCGCCCGCGGCGCCAAGGTGACGGACATCGTGGTGCTGGTAGTGGCGGCGGACGACGGCGTGATGCCTCAGACCGTGGAGGCCGTGCAGCATGCCAAGGCGGCCGGCGTGCCCATGGTGGTGGCGGTGAACAAGATCGACAAACCCGATGCGGAGCCGGATCGGGTCAAGCAGGAATTGGTCACCCACGAAGTGGTGCCGGAGGAATGGGGCGGCGACGTGATGTTCAAGCATGTCTCCGCCAAGACTGGCGACGGTGTCGACGATCTACTGGACGCGATTCTGCTGCAGGCAGAGGTGATGGAACTCAAGGCGGTGAAGGACGCGCCGGCCTCAGGGGTGGTGGTGGAGTCGACCCTGGACAAGGGGCGGGGTCCGGTTGCCACCATCCTGGTGCAGAACGGAACCTTGCGTAAGGGCGATGTGTTGCTTACCGGCCATGAATACGGCCGGGTACGCGCCATGCTCGACGAGAGCGGCAAGCAGGTGGAAGAGGCTGGTCCCTCCGTGCCGGTGGTGGTGTTGGGCCTGTCCGGTACGCCTAACGCCGGCGACGGCGCCATGGTGGTGGGCGAAGAGCGCAAGGCCAGGGAGATCGCCCTGCAACGCCAGGGCAAGTATCGTGATGTGGAGTTGGCGCGACAGCAGGGCGCCAAGCTGGAGAACATGTTCACGCAGATGGAGCAGGGCGAGGTCAGTGTCCTCAACCTGGTGGTCAAGGCGGATGTGCAGGGCTCCATGGAGGCGCTGCGTGAATCCCTGGGCAAGCTCTCCACCGATGAAGTACAGGTCAAGCTGGTGACCAGCGGCGTGGGTGGGATCAACGAATCCGACGTCAATCTCGCCATCGCCTCGGGCGCGGTAGTGTTCGGTTTCAACGTGCGCGCCGATGCCGCCGCGCGCCGCATCGCCGAGGAACGCGGCGTGGAGATCCGCTATTACAGCGTGATCTACGATGTGATCGACGATGTGAAGAAGGCCTTGTCCGGTATGTTATCGCCGGAGATCAGGGAGCAGATCGTCGGTCTCGCCGAGGTGCGCGACGTATTCCGTTCACCGAAGATCGGCGCGATCGCGGGTTGTTTGGTGGTGGAAGGGGCCGTCAAACGCAACAACCCCATCCGCGTGCTGCGCGATAACGTGGTGATCTACGAAGGCAAACTCGAATCTTTGCGACGCTTCAAGGATGATGTCAACGAAGTGCGCGCCGGTACGGAGTGTGGGATCGGCGTCAAGGATTACAACGACGTACAACCCGGCGATCAAATCGAGGTCTACGAACGGGTCGAGGTTGCCCGCCAGCTTTAAGCGCGATCGCGCGATAAAACGAAGCGGGTAACACTGGCGGGCAATAACGCGGCATCGGTCCTCACGGAGAACGGCGGGAAAACTCATGGTGCAGGAATTCAGTCGTACCCAGCGGGTGGGCGGGCAGATCCAACGCGAATTGGCGCAGATCATCCAACAGGAACTGCGCGATCCCCGTTTAGGCCTGGTCACCATCTCGGCGGTGGAAGTGTCCAAGGATATGACCCACGCCAAGGTCTTTATCACGCTTATGAACCCCGAGCAGGACGTGGATGAGACGCTCAAGGTGCTGAAGAAGGCGTCGGGGTTCTTACGCCGCGCCTTGGGCAAACGTATCGTGCTCAGGGTGATACCGGAGTTGCATTTCGCCTATGATCGTTCCCTGGACGAGGGCATGCGCGTTTCCGCCCTGTTGGATGCGGTGGCGGCGGAACGCGAAGGCGACAAAGAGTGAAGATATCATGACGCGCCGTGGCGATAGGCGGGAAGTCAGCGGTATCGTTTTGCTGGACAAGCCGGTGGGAATGACTTCCAATGCGGCCTTGCAGACGGTCAAGCGCCTGTTTCGCGCCAAGAAGGCCGGACACACCGGCAGTCTGGATCCTCTGGCGAGTGGCTTGTTGCCCCTGTGTTTCGGTGACGCCACCAAGATTTCAGCGTTTCTCCTGGAGGCGGACAAGCGTTATCGGGTAGTGGTCAAACTGGGCGTTAAGACCGCTACCGGGGATGCAGAGGGAGAGGTTATCGCCACCGCTGCAGTGAGCAATATCGATCCTACGGTGCTCCAGGCGGTGTTGAGCCGCTTTACCGGGCCGATCCAGCAGGTGCCGCCCATGCATTCCGCCATCAAATACCGGGGTCAACCCTTGTATAAGCTGGCGCACAAGGGCATCGAGGTGGAGCGCCAGGCGCGACGGGTAGTGGTGCATGAACTGCATATGCTGGCCTGTGAAGGCGATGTGCTGGAACTGGAGGTCGCCTGTTCCAAGGGCACTTATATCCGCACCTTGGCGGAGGACATCGGCGAGGCCTTGGGCGTGGGCGCCCATGTCACACTGCTGCGCCGGACCGCTACCGGCCCCTTTCGCGCCGAGCAGATGGTGAGCTTGGCCCAGCTGGAAACGGCTGCCGCCGAGGATCTTGCCGCCTTGGACCGCTTCTTGTTACCCATGGAGTCGGCGCTGGAACACTGGCCCGAGGTGTGTCTCAGCGACGATTTGGCCTTTTATCTGCGCCGCGGTCAGGCGGTGTTCGTGCCCCGGGCGCCCACCCAGGGCTGGGTGAAACTCCGCACCGCGGATCAGCGTTTCCTGGGGATGGGCTGCGTGTTGGATGACGGCCGCGTCGCGCCCAAGCGATTAATCAGCGGCGCCGGGAATTGACGGCGCGGTGTGGCCGGAAAAGACGGCCGCTGCGTGGATAAGGCCCGTGATCCGCGATTGCTTGTGCGGATACGGGGTTAACGGGTAAAATACCCGCCTCTTTTTGGACTGTGCAATGATTTGGAGCTGTTCATGTCACTGAATACTGAAGCCACTATGCAGATCATCAAGGACTTTCAACGGAGTCCCGGTGATACCGGTTCGCCGGAAGTGCAAGTCGCGTTGTTGTCTGCCCGCATCGATCAATTGTCGGAGCATTTCAAGACCCACGGTAAGGACCATCATTCGCGACAAGGTCTGTTGCGAATGGTGAGTGCGCGGCGCAATCTCCTGGATTATCTGAAGCGCCACGATGTCGAGCGCTATCGCAGCCTGGTGTCCCGTCTCGGCCTACGCCGCTAATGACCCGACCCGTTGGCAGCATCCCGGCAAGGCCCGACAGTTTTTGGTCCGGGTCTTCTGTTTCCATCCGTCTTTACCGCGAATTCACATTTCAGTTTGCAAGGAATCCCTCGTGACCCCCATAAAGAAATCGTTCCAGTACGGTGACCACGCTGTCACCATCGAGACCAGTGAAGTCGCCCGCCAGGCCAGCGGCGCCGTGATGATCAGTATGGGCGACACCGTCGTCATGGTGACCGCGGTCGGAAGGAAAGAAGCGGCGCCGGGACGGGACTTCTTTCCCTTGACGGTCAATTACCAGGAGCGCACCTATTCCGCCGGGAAGATCCCAGGCGGCTTTTTCAAGCGGGAAGGGCGGCCCAGCGAAAAAGAAACCCTGACCTGCCGCCTCATCGATCGCCCGGTCCGCCCGCTGTTCCCCAAGGGATTCACCAACGAAGTCCAGGTCATCGCCACCGTGGTCTCCCTCGACAAGGAGATCGATCCCGATATTCCGGCCATGATCGGGGCCTCGGCGGCGCTGGCGATTTCCGGCATGCCCTTCCAGGGCCCCATCGGCGCGGCGCGGGTGGGCTACCGCGACGGCCAGTATCTATTGAATCCATCCAAGACCGATCTCAAGACCTCCTCCCTCGACCTGGTGGTGGCGGGAACCCAGGACGCGGTGTTGATGGTGGAGTCCGAGGCCAAGGAGCTGTCCGAGACCGTGATGCTGGACGCGGTGATGTTCGGCCATGAGCAGATGCAGATCGCGATCAAGGCCATCAATGAGCTGGTCCAGGAAGCCGGCAAGCCGCGCTGGGACTGGCAGCCGGCCGAGAAGAACCAGGCGGTGGAAGCCGCGGTGCGCGAGGCGGGTGAAGCCGCCATCGCCGAGGCCTATCGCATCGCCGAGAAACAACAGCGGTCGCAGCGTCTCGCTGAGATCCGCGACGAGATCACCGCCAAGTTGGCGCCCACCGAGGAAGCCCCGCAAGCCTGGACCGACCAGGAGCTGCAGGACGCCATCGATGCCCTGGAGAAGGGGATCGTGCGCAGCCGCATCATCGCCGGGGAAAGCCGCATCGACGGCCGCGATACCAAGTCGATCCGGCCCATCTCGGCGCGGGTCGGCGTGCTGCCCAGGACCCATGGTTCCGCCCTGTTCACCCGCGGCGAGACCCAGGCGCTGGTGGTGACCACCCTGGGCACCCAGCGTGATTCGCAGATGATCGACGCCATCGAGGGCGAATACCGCGAGCCTTTCATGTTCCATTACAACTTCCCGCCTTCCTGCACCGGCGAGACCGGCATGGTGGGCAGCCCCAAGCGCCGCGAGATCGGCCACGGCCGGCTGGCCAAGCGCGGCGTGAGCGCCGTGATGCCCTCCATGGAGGACTATAACTACTCCATCCGCATCGTCTCCGAGATCACCGAATCCAACGGCTCCAGCTCCATGGCCAGTGTGTGCGGCGCCAGTATGGCGCTGATGGACGCCGGCGTGCCGGTGTCGGCGCCGGTGGCGGGTATCGCCATGGGGCTGGTGAAGGAGAAGGACAGCTTCGTGGTGCTGAGCGACATCCTGGGCGACGAGGATCACCTGGGCGATATGGACTTCAAGGTGGCCGGTACCACC
>CAZOTG010000189.1:0-4899 GCA_964582585.1 uncultured Chromatiaceae bacterium
GCATGGAAGTGAGGGCGATAAAGGAGATGAAATGGTTGCGGCGCTTGGCCCGCGTATAGCGGAGGCCGATGAACAGTTCGAGCGGCTTAAACATGGCCGAGAATTAAACCACAAAATCGCGGCAGGGTCTTTAGTCTTTAGCCTTTTGCCACAGAGCGCTCAATCCTGCATGGCTTGCTTCTGGCGCTCGAGACGTTCCTTTTGCAGCTTATCCACATTTCGGGCGTCGTCGATCAATGCTGGGACCTTTCCCAGGGGAATGGAAATGGGAAAGGAAACGTCCGGTGAGTCATCGCCTTCATCCCGGCTGACAGCGGCCTGCTCCTTATACTCCGAGTTCTTGGCCGGCTCGTAGTGGGTGAGATTGGCGTTGGGGTCCACGGTCAGCTTTCGCGCCGTGCGTCCCTGCTCACTATTATCGGAATAGTGCGTTACCCCGTTTTCATCCTGCCATTTGAAGACCTCTACGGGCTTGGCATGCACCGCCTCCTCCGTGCCCAGGTTTTCCTTCACCTTCTCCATGGTCCCGCCGAGGTCCGGCAAACTCACCTCCGGCACCTGCAAGCGATCCCAACTCACCAACGCCTCGCCATCGGGGCTCTTCAGAAAAAAGGGGGCGGCCACCGCCGCTACAACCACAAATAACATGAGTTTGATAAACAGTTTCATGACAATGCCACCCTCTCACGGTCAAGTCTGTGTCGACCGCCGGTCCTACCCTCTTTAACCGCGCCGCCCTAAGCCGACGCAACCATGGATAATGGCCGCGATACACTTTATCCTTTAGCCCCTAGGGCGAAATACGCCCCACCGGCCAACCATCAACCTGCAAATATGAGAACCATAATGAAAAGCCTGTGGAACGACCAAGAAGCCGCCAGATTCGAAGGCGATCTGGGATTGCGTGTGTATACCTCGCGCCTGTTGGGGCGGGATCCGTCCCTGGTACTGCACGGCGGCGGCAATACCTCGGTGAAGATCCGCGAAAAGAACATCCTGGGTGAAGAGCAGGAGATCCTCTATGTGAAGGGCAGCGGCTGGGACCTGGAGACCATCGACGCGCCCGGTTTCGCCCCGGTGAAGATGCAGCATCTCATCGCCCTCGCTCGACTGGAAAGCCTCTCAGACCCGCAAATGGTCAATGAACTAAAGACCCACACCACCGACGCCGCCCCTCCGACGCCGTCGGTGGAGGCCATCCTCCACGCGGTGCTGCCTTATAAATATGTGGATCACACCCACGCCGACGCCATCGTCACCATTACCAATACCGCCGACGGCGCGGCGCGCATCGCCGAGATCTACGGCGACAGCGTGGTGGTGCTGCCTTATGTGATGCCGGGTTTCGATCTGGCGCGGGAGTGCGCGCGACGTTTCGCCGCCGAGGCGGGTCCCCAGACCCTGGGGATGGTGCTGCTCAATCACGGCATCTTTTCCTTCGGCGCCACGGCGCGGGAATCCTACGAACGTATGATCGAGCTGGTAAACCGTGCCGAGGAATATCTGGCCCGCAACAATGCCTGGACCTTAACTGTTCCCCCACAGGAAGCGCCAAACCGGCCAATACACTTCAGCTTGGCCGATTTGCGCCATCAGATTTCCACATTAACCGGCAATCCCATGCTCGTTGCCACCCACAGCGATGACAAGAGCCTGGCCTTCGCGCGGCACGCCGACATTAAGCGCATTTCACAACAAGGTCCGGCGACACCGGATCACGTGATCCGCACCAAGCGACTGCCTCTGCTGGGACGTGATATCGGTGCTTACGTAGAACAATATAAAGCCTATTTCGCCGAACACGCCCCCCATGCCAAAGAGCCCAAGACCATGCTCGATCCGACACCGCGAGTGGTGCTGGATCCGACATGGGGCCTATGCACCGTGGGGCGTACCGCGAAAGACGCCGCCATCGTACGCGATATCTATGACCACACCATGGACGTGATCCTGCGCGCCGAGGCCCTGGGCGGTTATCGAGCGCTGTCGGCGCGGGATCTGTTCGATATGGAATACTGGGATCTGGAACAGGCCAAGCTGCGCAAAGGCGGCAAGCCACCGGTGTTCACCGGCGAGATCGCCCTGGTCACCGGCGCCGCCTCCGGCATCGGCAAGGCCTGCGTCGACGCCTTGCTGGCACGGGGCGCCGCGGTGGTCGGCCTGGACATCAATCCCGCCATTGCCACGCTGTACGACAAACCCGCCTTCAGGGGCATTCACTGCGATGTCGGCGACGAGGCGCAACGGGTCGCCGCCCTGGAAGACGGCGTGCGCGCCTTCGGTGGTCTGGATATGCTGATTCTGAATGCCGGCATCTTTCCTCCCGGCCGGCGCATCGCCGAGCTCGACGACAACGAATGGCGGCGGGTGATGAGCATCAATCTCGACGCCAATCTCGCCCTGCTGCGCGAGGCCCATCCTTTGTTAAAACTGGCGCCGTGCGGCGGGCGGGTGGTGGTCATCGGCTCCAAGAACGTCCCGGCCCCCGGTCCCGGCGCCGCCGCCTACTCCGCCTCCAAGGCCGCTCTCAATCAACTGGCGCGGGTCGCGGCGTTGGAATGGGGCGGCGACGGTATCCGCATCAATTCGCTGCACCCCAACGCAGTATTCGATACCGGTATCTGGAGCGAAGACGTGCTCAAGGCCCGCGCCGCCCATTACGGACTCAGCGTGGATGAGTACAAGACCAACAACGTCCTCAAGGTGGAGGTCACCAGCCGCGATGTGGCGGAACTGGCGGCGGAGATGTGCGGGCCGCTGTTCGCCAAGACTACCGGGTCTCAGCTCCCGGTAGACGGCGGTAACGACCGGGTCATCTAGGAGCCCGACATAAAAAAACGGGGTGCTGTTTAGGCACCCCGTCAACAGGGAGAGGGATTACGTGACTCAAGAAGACAAGATGTCTTGATTGAACCACGCTTTAAACAATGCACATGCTGTGCCAGTTTATACAGCCATTAAAAACAATCACTTGCATCTTGGTGCTGGCAACTTGACGCCACCGGCGCCATGTAGGGGTGCATTGCCGGCGGCAATGCGTCGCCGCGGCGCGCAGTCAGAGTTCCAGGCCGAGCTGTTCGGTGGTGCCGCGATCGTAGATCAGCCGCCCTTCCAGGCGGCGGGCCAGAGTATCGAGACGGTGCGGTACTTGATAGTCCAGAGCCACGAGGTGGGTCACCGCCACACCATGCGCCACCAGATGATCGGCGATGAGGCGTCGGTGACAATCCCGGGGAAGGCGTTCCGCGCACAGCAGGGTCGTGGGCCGCTGGCGGGCGTGAGCAAGCAACTCCTCGATTCCGTCCAGGAACAAAGCGCTGCCCATATGATCGGCGTAACCGCGCAAACCGGCGCCGTCTAACGCCACATGCGGCGATGTCGCAGACGCCTTGCGAAATCCACCCAAGGCCGTACCCAACCAGCAGTACGCGATACCTGCCTCTTCCAGGCGCGCTGCCAACACTGGACGTGAAAAGCCGGGATGGCGACGTGACTTAGGATAAGCGCGCACATCCGCCACGCAGCTGATCCCGGCACAATGCAGGATGTCGAGAAATTCCTGCGGGGAACGGCTGCTGTGGCCGATGGTATACACCGTCACACTGCCCGTCGGGCATCCGACTAAGGTGTGACTTAGCTGCTCCATCAGTTCTCGCCCCCCTCAATGACATAAGCCGCGCAGAAACAGCATAACAATTACCGCCCTTGCCATGTCAAACGCATCAGAATGTATTCATATACGGATGATTGTTATAATCACAAAGGTGATTGTCGCCGCCGCTTTTTTAACCTTATAGGATGTGTCAGCCATGGCCCAGTACATCTATACGATGAACCGGGTGGGAAAAGTCGTCCCGCCCAAACGCGAGATACTCCGCGACATCTCCCTGTCCTTCTTTCCCGGCGCCAAGATCGGCGTGCTCGGTCTGAACGGCTCGGGCAAATCCACGCTGCTGCGCATCATGGCGGGGGTGGACAAGGACTACCTCGGCGAGGCGCGGCCCCAGCCCGGCATCCGAATCGGTTATCTCCCTCAGGAACCGCAGCTCGACGCCGAGAAAGATGTGCGCGGCAATGTGGAAGAGGCGGTGCAGGGCATTAAAGACGCGCTGGAGCGTTTGAACGCGCTCTACGCCGAATACGCCGAACCCGACGCCGATTTCGACGCCCTTGCCAAGGAACAAGGCGAACTGGAGGCCTTTATCCAAACCGCCGACGGCCACAACCTCGAACGGCAACTGGAGATCGCCGCCGACGCTCTGCGCCTGCCGCCCTGGGAGGCGGATGTCACCAAACTCTCCGGCGGCGAGCGGCGCCGTGTGGCGCTTTGCCGCTTGCTGTTGTCCGCACCCGACATGTTGCTGCTCGACGAGCCTACCAACCATCTCGACGCCGAATCGGTGGCATGGCTGGAGCGTTTCCTCCACGAATATAAAGGCACGGTGATCGCCATTACCCATGACCGTTATTTCCTGGACAACGTCTGCGGCTGGATACTGGAGCTGGATCGCGGCCACGGCATTCCCTGGGAGGGCAATTATTCTTCCTGGCTGGATCAAAAGGAGAAGCGCCTGGAACAGGAAGAAAAACAGGAGAGCGCCCGGCAGCGCGCCATGAAGGCGGAACTGGAATGGGTGCGCTCCAATCCCAAGGGCCGCCACGCCAAGAGCAAGGCGCGCATCGCCCGCTTCGAGGAGCTGTCATCGCAAGAGAGCCAGCAGCGCAACGAGACCAAGGAACTCTTCATTCCGCCGGGCCCGCGCCTGGGCGACCTGGTGATCGAGGCCAACGGCCTTCGTAAAGGCTATGGCGATCGGCTGCTCATGGACGGCCTCAGCTTTAAACTGCCGCCCGGCGGCATCGTCGGCGTGATCGGCCCCAACGGCGCCGGCAAGACCA
>CAZOTG010000190.1:0-4855 GCA_964582585.1 uncultured Chromatiaceae bacterium
CTGCGCATGCGTTTCGGCATCGGCATGAACACCGACCACACCTTGGAAGAGGTCGGCAAGCAGTTCGACGTCACCCGCGAGCGTATCCGCCAGATCGAGGCCAAGGCCCTGCGCAAGCTGCGCCACCCCAGCCGCTCCGAGCAGCTGCGCAGCTTCCTCGACTCCGCTTGACCTCAAGCCTTGATGTGTTGAAGAAGGGGAGGCACCGCCTCCCCTTCTTTTTTCAACGCTGGCGAGCCTCGCCTTGGCGCGTTATACTCCCGTTCCTTCCGGGCCTGTAGCTCAGTTGGTTAGAGCAGGGGACTCATAATCCCTTGGTCCTAGGTTCGAGTCCTAGCGGGCCCACCATATTCGCATACCTCAGCGGCAAACAGACTCCGCGGTGAGGCAGATAACTGCCGACCCTTCCGCGCTAGCACGGCAGTACCGCCCCCCCTAAAATTACTATACAAAAACAGCATGTTGATAATTTTTTAGCTATTTGGCCGACTTGTACCTTCTTTGCCATTATTGGCTCGTATCTTGCCCTAAAATTCTCCACGCTTTGTAACGACGTTTTCTCGACTCCTAAGGGGAAGACACGCTTGGCACGACGTTGCCATGCTTCATCCATGGGATTAACGAAAAGGATATAGGGTTAATGACCAGCAAGAACGACCCCGTCGAACTCGGACAATTCATCCCCCTTCACTATCACTACAACATGCTCAGTGACAAGGCGCGTATGCAGGGTTTCAAGAACGCGCTGGATTATGTGGTGCACCCCGGCACCAAGGTCTTGGAATTGGGCGGCGGCACCGGTGTCTTGTCGTTTTTCGCGGCCCAAAAGGCGGCCAAGGTGTGGTGCGTGGAACGCAATCCCGAACTGGCCGCCACGGCCCGTGAGATCCTGACCAAGAATCCCAATGGCAACAAGGTCGAGGTCGTCGATGGCGATGCCTTTGAATATCTGCCGCCGGAACCGGTGGACGTGGTCATTTGCGAAATGATCCACGTCGCCATGTTGCGTGAGAAACAACTCTCGGTCATTACCAGCTTCAAAGAGCGCTATCTGGAGAAATTCGGCGGCCCGCTCCCGGCCTTCGTGCCCGAGGCCCTCATCCAAGCCGTGCAGCCGGTAACACAGTCTTTTGACTTCGAAGGCTATTATGCCCCTACCATCCTGTTTCAGGATCCGACATGCCGGCAGGAAAAGACCCTCGAACTCGCGCAACCGACGGTCTACCAACTGCTGTCTTACCAGGAGAAGCTGCCCCGGTCCTGCGCCTGGAGCGGACAGCTCACCCTCGATCAGGGCGGAACCCTGAATGCCTTGCGCTTTATCACCAAGAATGTCCTGGCCGTCGTAGCGGAAGAGCAAGGGACCATCGATTGGTTCAGCCAATACCTGGTCGTCCCCATAGCCGAACCCTTGGCGGTAAAGGCAGGTGAACAGATCCAGATTGATTTTTCTTACGATGCGGGCGCCTCTTTCGCGGCCTTAACCTCTACATTAAGCGTTGCTAAGGGTGTCGCCGGATCCGCCCTCGAAACATGAGACGGGCGGCAGAACATCGCAAGATTCACGCCTTAAACGCACCCTCCTCAGTGCCGTCGAGGTCTAAGCATAGAGAAAAACTAACATCGTCGCGCAGCTCATGGGGAAATATGCTGTGCCGCCCTGTCGAATCCGACTAGAAAACAGGTGCCTAGCCCCAGGGCGCATAAGCCTGGAAGCCCTTAATAACCGATTGTTTTGGCCGATATATTGAATAGGCAATGAGATGTTATTGAAGGATCGACGACACAATGGACGAATTACGGCTGACAGTCCCGCAAAGGGCCCCGAATCCCGGGGTTTCCACTTATTTCAATTCCTCACAGCTGAAGGATTGGCTTGAAGCCCTGCCGCTTGGCGACCCGGCAAAAACAGGAGAGGAACTCCTCAAGGCCCTCCAACTAGTCAACCGGGCCGAAGCCCCGGTTAACCAGCGGTACCACTTCTTGGACAAATGCCGCCCCCTGATCGCCGACCTCTTGGAGACCCTGTACAAGCAATACGCCACCGCTGCCGTACCCCTTGCCGAAAAACAACGCGCCTTAGCCGATCTCGCCCATGGATTGCTCGGCGAGATGGCCTATGGCTATAAAATCATTATCCTTGCCACCGCCAAAGCCCCCAGCAGCGAGGCTACCCGCAACATCCAGATAGCTTCCACCTTGTACACCATGCATCATCTGGCCCACCTGCTAGTGGACATCTACAGCCTCTACGCGCCGGAACCCAAGACCCTGTGGCTGGAACTCCATCAAATTTACCTTTTCGCGGAAAGACAAGGATTCCTGACCGCCTCGTTCCAGCAAGAAGGAAAGGATAACCGCGTCCGGTCTGTTGATCATACTTACCGGCGAATCCTCATGCTGGCCCTCGCCAATCCTTATCACCTGATGCAGGGCGAAGCCCAGCTGGTGTTTCGCGACTTGGACAAATGGGCGTCCACTTGCCGGATTTCCCCTCTCGCCGCCGGCACATCGCCGATAGGCCACCTGTTCCTGGATTTGGGAAAAGACGCGCCGCCACGCTATGCGCCCGCCAGCATGAAAACTGCGCCACCCACCGACGGCCGCATACTGGACATTTCGGACGTACTCCCCCTTGTTGAACAACGCAACAAGGAATTGCTTGTCTCCAGCAAGACCGAATCCGGCCAGCTCAACCTCGTCGGACGCAAGTTGCGCAACATGTACAATCGCCTCGCCGAAACATGGGGTGTGCGCACCGAACGCCTGTCGGAACGCAAACAGCGCTCCACCCCCGTTGAGATCGTGGTCGGCATCAGCGCCTGCCACCATTTCACCAGCAACGGCGCCGAGTTCAACCCGGAAATCAGCGAAGTCGAACTTCGCAAAGGCAAAGCCGTCGTCCAGAAGCAGGGCCTGAGCCTGATGGCGGAAAACGACACGCCATGGGTCAATGAAGAAGAGGTTCAACGCATCAGCGCTGGCGTGGTACAACCCCGTACCTCGCAATTCGAGGCAGATCATGTCAAGGACAAGGACATTTGGATCAAAGTGTATTCCACCAAAGCATATCATGACCATAAAAAAAGCAGCGGCAGCGCCCAGACGTTTGAAAGCACCATCTGCCAACTCCGCGACGAGAGCCAGGGTGGCATGGCGATATCATGCAAGAAGGCCCAGGGCATACGACTTATCGCCGGCGAGATCATCGGTTTCAAATCGGAACATGCCCCCAACAACAACGATTGGAGTATCGGTGTAGTGCGTTGGCTACGCACCGATCCACCGAACAAGCTGGAGCTGGGTATCCGCTCCCTCGCCGATGACACCTTGCCGGTCGCCACCCGAGGCATCAAAGGCGTGGGTAAAGACAGCGAATATTTTCGCAGCCTATTAATTCCCAAGCTGGATCCTACCCAACATCCCACCACCTTAATCACCCCGGCGGCGGTCTACGATGTGGATTCGGTGATTTGCGTCAATACCGGCACCCAGATCTTTTATGCCAAGCTCACAAAATTGCTGGACGCCACCAATGCCTTTTCATCCTTCCAATTCCAGATCGTGGATGCCCCATAGCAGGCGACGGCTTACGGAAGGAGACTGTATGAGCACAGCCCCAAAGATAAAAACAGACCCCCTCTACCGTTTGCTCAGAGAAGGGCGAGTCGATGTCTTCAACCAGGAAAAAGCAAACGGCAAGACCTGCGACCTCACCCATTGCGACTTTCGCGGCCTCGATCTGCGCGACATCGATGCAAACGGCTTGGACTTCTCCCATAGCTATTTCCGCCAAGCGGATCTGCGCGGCGTTGACTTAAGTCAAGCTACTCTGGAGGGCGCAAGCATTCATAGCGCTCGCATCGCCGGCGCGTATTTCCCGAAAGAAATTTCAGCCGATGAGATACTGCTGTCGTTCATGCACGGCACCCGCATGCGTTACCGCAGTTGAGGGAGCACTTGCTCCTTCAGCCAGCGATGCAGAGGATACAGTTCGGGGTATTGACCGCTGACCTCGACGACATAGCCCAGGGTGCGCGGGATATCCGCCAGGTAGCCGGGCTTGGCATCGCGATGCTTCAGACGGGCGAAAATGCCGATGGCCTTCAGGTGGCGCTGTATCCCCATGAGATCGAACCAACGAGTGAACTGTTCCGCCTCAATGCCCTGCAATCTGCCCTCCGCCCGCTGCGTGGCGAAATACGCCCTCATCCACTGCGCTACCCGTTCCCGCGGCCAACTGACATAACAATCCCGCAACAACGACACCAGATCATAGGTCACCGGACCGATGACCGCGTCTTGAAAATCTAGAATACCGGGATTTTGCACCTCGGTGACCATGAGATTGCGCGAGTGATAGTCGCGATGCACCCACACCCGCGGCTGGCCTAAGGCCTCATCGGCAAGAAAAGCGAAGCTCTGCGCCAAAATCTCATCCAGACCCTCACCCACACTCATCCCCAGGTGGCGCATCACATACCAATCGCGAAACAAGGTCATTTCTCGCAGCAGCAAGGCGCGATCATAATCCGGTAAGCCGGTGCCTTCCACCGGCGCCGCCTGCAGCAACTCCAGCGCCTTCAGGGCATCGCCATACAGCCGGTCCACCGTCCCCTCATTCAGGGTCTGCAAATAGTGTCGGGCGCCGAGATCGCTCAATAATAGGAAACCACGCGCCAGGTCCGCTTCCAAGATACGCGGCACATTCAAACCCAGTCCGGCCATGGCACGGGCGATGGCCACGAAGGGACGGGAATCCTCTTTGTCGGGGGGGGCATCCATCACGATATGGCTCAGATCACCATGGCTGACGCGGAAATAACGGCGAAAGCTGGCGTCGCTGGACGCCGGG
>CAZOTG010000191.1:0-4849 GCA_964582585.1 uncultured Chromatiaceae bacterium
ACAGCTGTTTGAGACCCGCTGCGCCTCCTGCCATCAATTGCCTGAGCCCGCTATGCTGAACCCGAAGCAGTGGCGCCTGGTATTGATGACCATGCAGAAGCGTATGCAGCAAAATGGGCTTCCACCATTGAGTGAGGAGGACTTTTCTCTCGTATTGAATTACCTCTCCACACAGGCGGAGCGCTAATATGATGATGCGAACGCTCGTGCTGCTTGTCTTGCTGTTCAGCGCTGAGGCGTGGGCCGATGCCTATTCCGAAATGGCGGTGGATCGTCCAAGTACCCCTGTGGTTGCGCCATCATTTGTGCTGACCGACCTGTCAGGGGAACGAGTTTCACTTGCATCCCTGTCAAGCAAGGTGGTGCTGCTCAACTTCTGGGCCACTTGGTGCATTCCCTGTCGCACCGAGATGCCGGGGATGGAGCGATTGTGGCAGCAGTACCACGACCGCGGGCTGGCGATCGTGGCAGTCTCGGTTGATGAGGGGGGAAAAAAGCGTATCACCAAATTTATCCGGCGCCTGAAACTGAGCTACCCCATTCTACTGGATCCCCAGAGTGAGGTGGCCGACCGCTATGAGGTAAGTGGTCTGCCCGCCAGTTACTTGATTGATGGTGAAGGTCGTTTGATTGGTCGCTTAGTGGGAAGCCGGGAGTGGGACAGCCCGGAGGCGGTTAGCCTCATCGAGCAGTTGCTGGGGTTGCGGCATTAAAAGCATATCTCTGTGACGGTAACTTGACCATGGATAGGAACATCGCGACCCAATTGGAAATTTGCAATTTTTCCTCGAAGGGCTGGAATTGGCCGGAGGCCGCCGCCCTCGACCCACTGCCAACGCTCAAGCTATCTCCTCCAGCTACCCAGTCAAGTACGCCAAATAAATCCGTCCACTTTGGCGAAGTGCAAAATTGGTCACAATTTAGCTACTTATCTGCTGATTCCGACTAAAGAAAATATGTGTTAGGTTCGTTTATCAAGGAGAGACTGAACGACTTCTTGTTGACCGTGCTGAAACGAACGAGCCAAACATGCATGTTTTCGTTGAAACCTCTCATGGCGCGCATCATGATTGCCGCCGCGTTGGGTTCTGCGAGCGCAGTCGCGCAGGCGCAACCGAGTAGTTTCCCAGAATTCTTTGAAGATCACTTTCGCGTTGAAGCGACGGACGCACAGAATGGTCCGAGGCTTCACACGCAATTCGATTACAATGCCAACGGTATGCTGATCACCCGTAACCGGGTGAATATGAGCAGCGATGGGTTCGATGACTATATGGCAGTGGGGATGGCGCAGAAGTTTGGTAACGCAAGCGCAAAGGTCACATACAATTCGCATCGATTTGACTACTCTGGTGATGAGACTCAAGCCAACGATGTGACGTTTGATTTTAAGTATCGCAGCCTGCGCATGCAGCATTGCCTGAAAGACACAGCGGAGGTTTCAACGATTAGCCGGCCTTTTGATTTAAGCGGGGCACATCTTGATTTGTCATTCAGCAAGACTCGTCAGAATGACTCGGCAGATACCACCGACAAATATCGATTAGCCTCTCGGTTCAATCGATTGAAATTTTCCGCCACATGGACGAATAGTGCCGTCGACACCGGGGTCGACTTCAGCACCGAGTATCGACCATCAGCCGATTGGCTGATGAAGTATACCTATGCTGCTCATGGCGATGACCTGCAGAAACAATTCCGCAGCGAATATACCGGGATAGGATTTCGCCTGGCGGGTGAATACAAGTCGGAGGCCATCCTGGGGGAGCAAACCCAAATCGCCAGCGCTATCGGCATCGAGAAAGACACCAGGCTCGCGGCACTCAAACTGCGTCTCGAGCACAATGAATTCATAGAGGTTCCGACGATTTTCTTCAAATTGGAATCCCGCGCTGGCTTTTAACCTTAGCTGACGTCATCAACTAAGAGGGGGCAGATTTATTTAAAAATAAATCTGCCCCTTTTGGTTTTGGTGTATTGGTAACTGGCGTTGGCCTAGGCGTATTTTTCAATAATGCCCTCAATCCCGCCAAGACCTTTTACCAGGTCTTCACCGCTCATCACCGGCGTCACGGAGATATCGGCATGCAGGCCAAACCAGAAGGATTCCGCGACCTTGGCCAAGTCCGACGAGTCGGCCACATCTGCGATCATAAATCCGGAACGCTGGCCATTTTCAGGGAAAAAATAGGCCGCCTCCGGCTTGAACTCTTCCATGAGCGACTGAAAATTCTGGCCGATCTTCCCGGATTTAACGAGTTCATTGCCCTCATTGATGGGAATCGAAAACTTGATCATCCAACGCATAACTATTCTCCTTTTTAAGTTGTGATATACGCCTGTGTTTGACCATCTCACCCGGCATCTTGTGTGAAACGAAGGTATTATGAAACGGGATTATGAATGGCTGCTGAATGCTTTGATGCTTTTAAATCGACAAGCACTCAAAGCCGCGACGCTCAATCCGGTGTCCTGATTTATCAGCTTAATTACGGCGCTGTCTCCTTTAAATTCGTCGATCATTGCTGGCCCTTATGCCACTCGATCGCCCATGGGGTCAGTATTCAATTGGGGGCTTCAGCCATGCGCTGAACCGGGCCATCCAATATCGCATCACGGACACGTAACGCGTCCGCCTTTCATACTTCTTGTCCACATCCGAGCCCGTATAGTTGCCGATGTGGTGGCTGAATTCTCCGGACGCCATGCCCACTTGAGCAGTGCCATCGGGATCGATGCATTGCCAGTTCTTGGTATCACGAACCACGCATTCGGCGAGTTGCTTCGGCGAATTCTCTTTCCCCGGCGTCCAATAGCTGACCGCCTGCTTGGCCGCCGAAACCCGAAACACGGTCCGCTTTAGAAGCAGCCACGTCCCATGGCAGTCGCCATTCCGTAGTGACGTTGAGCAAAGCAGCGGGTAGATGGTGACTTCTCCGGCCTTGCTTGAACAGCCGATTACTGTCAAAGCAATCAGGGCATAACCAATACGACGCATGTCATCTCCCAATTCCCTCGGTCTGAATAAGGCGATCGGCTGCTTCGGGCCGATTCAAGTGATTCAAATCAAGGAAATTTGACACTGCATGCTGGATCAAGTTTCGGCGACTACCAATAAATTTCGGTCGTCTGGGTGGAAATTCAGGATAAAGGGATTGCTGCCCTTACAAGGAAGATAAAGGTGAGGGTCGGTTGACCTATTAGATTGGCTGAAGGAGTATAGGGATCAGATGTCCGGGTCAGAGAACAAGATTTTGCTAATATTAGTAAAAATTATGATTTGATTACGATTATTTTTTGGGGGAAGTCAAAACGAGGCGATTTTCCACCTCGAAGCCAATGCCGGCACCTGGCCGGAGGGCGTTTTATTTTCCACCAGCGTGCTCGATGAATATGTCTCGGTCTATGTCTGTTGTGACGGCAAGGAAGTCAGAAGTCAAAAGCGAGTGGCGACCGGAATAAATGCCGGAGAACCCGGGGCGGCTCAACCTGACCCCGTTGCCCTAATGTATGGAATATCACTGATATGCTTAACAAGCTGTCAAACCCAGAACATAAAACTAAAATGCTGAACCTTCTTTATTGCAGACAATTTATTCTGGGACCCCACTTTGTCGATGTCGCGCCGGGATGGCGTCACATAGACATCGATCCTAACCTCAAGCTGTCAATTCACCCGGAAGTAGATGTCGAGCAAACAGCGCATGCAAATAGAAAACTTGTTGCCATTGGATTCATGCTCGATTCAGTGACACCTGAAAAATCCACCCGGGAGATATTATCTGAATTAATCAACAAGGCGGATAACATCGATGCGCTGACAAAGGCCACCGGGCCTTATGGCGGGCGCTGGATTCTGATTGCGTCATTCGGCGACAAGAAATACTTGTTCAATGATCCCACAGGTCTTCGTCAGGTCTTCTTTACCGACCCTGCGATCACCGGGGCACTATGGATGGTTGCCCAACCCGGGCTTGCGGAAAAATTTCTAAATCTTCAATTCGATGAAGAAGCGATAAAATATACGGATTCGCACTCTTTCAGAGTGCGGGACGAATTTGGATGGCCTTCAAGCTCTACGGCGTTCCGCGGCCTTACACACTTAATGCCGAACCATATACTCGATTTGAATGCCGGGTTGAGCCATCGCTTTTGGCCATGTGCGCCGATTGGGACGATGTCGACGGAGGATGCCGAGGCATTTATTACGGCGCGCCTGACCAATATTTTGCGGGCGGCGGCGATTAGATATCCACTTGCCATAGGTATGACAGCGGGAATCGATAGTCGCATTGTGATGGCTTTGGCTAAGGATATAAGCAGTGAAATTGATTTCGTTACGGTTCGACAACGCAAAATGCCGGATGACCATCCGGACATAACGATCCCCGCTGAGCTATGTAACAAATACGGCCTTAACCACGTGGTCATCAAAGCAAAAACAACTATGTCCGCCGATTTCTCCAAGCTGTTCAAGGACAACGTTTTCATGGCAACGGACATTTATGGGCCGGATGCGGAAGCAATAATAAATAGACTTCAGCGGAAAAAAGCCGTAATCACCGGTAGTTCAGGTGAGATAGGCAGATGTCCATTTCTCGAACTATTCCCGGCCAGCAAATATAATGGCCCAATCGAGGCGGCGGAAATTGCTGAAGCAGTTAACTATAAAGACGAACCGTTTGTAATAAGGCATTATCAGGCTTGGTTGGACGGTGCCGTAAACAGATATGATATCCAGTTACTGGATCTTTTCAATTGGGAACAATCTCATGGTAACTGGGTGCCGATGACTCAAATGCAGTTTGATATTGCCTGGAGAGAAATTATTACCCCCTATAATTGCCGT
>CAZOTG010000192.1:0-4819 GCA_964582585.1 uncultured Chromatiaceae bacterium
CAGTGATTTGAGTCAGTGGCTAGCTATTGGAAGCTAGCCGCTGACGCTTGTAAGGGGTCTGTAAGGCGAATCGAACACTTTTAACTTTCGCCTGAGGGCATTTGGGCGTACCCTGTCGGCCGCTTTCATCGCACCCACATCTCTGCGGGGACCGCCAGGGGGCGGGGGGGATATGCCAAACATCGCGGCTGCGCCGCACTCGATTGTTACGTCGTTCCCGGAGGGTCGGTTTCGATCTACCGGCCCAGGCTGGCACCCTCCCGATATCTTCCCCAAGTCCGTACAAGAAATCCTTGAGTTGCACGTCGTCAAGGACATCCGACACGCGGTGTGTGTAGTTTGCGCCTCCGGTGTTCTCCGCGCCACTATCCGGCACGGAAGGTCTCGCCGATGACGGGGTTCGGCTGCCTGATTGGGCTTCTCCTCATCCTTGGCTGGATCATCGATCTACTTGATTCAAATTCAGCACGGCCCAACCCCAATCTCCCTCAATCTGATCGTGAAATGGAACGATGGATGGAACAGAACCCAATCCGAACATACGCGTTCTTCGACATCTTGGACGGGGACTTGGACGGGATGATCGACTTTGAATCGGAGTCTGGTGATCAGAATAGAGGAGCCTAAGCAGACTTCGAAAACGACATCCAATCGGCAATGGGAACTCGCGAAGGAGCGACTGCCTGTGACAATGGATCAGTTTGGAGACTATGGCAAGAAAGAGGACCAGCAAGCCGCCTTGGCGCCCGGCAACAAAGACGATTCTCGGTTCGCCGGGTACGGATCTGGCCGAAGCTCAACACCGACCGTTGAAAGTGGATTAGCCAATGTGAACCCCTCCCCCGCAGAGCAAACTCGCCAGGTGGGCAGAGAACGTGCACAAGATAGTGAATCTATTGAATCCGTGCTCGCTGAACTCGACCAACTCGTTGGACTCCAGCGCGTTAAGGAAGAAATAGGACGCCTGATTCAATTTGTGCGCGTTCAGGAGCTCCGACGGGAAGAGGGCATCTCAACGGCCAGGCCCTCATTGCACAGCGTCTTCTACGGCAGTCCGGGAACTGGCAAGACCACGGTTGCCAGACTCTACGGACGCATCCTGTATGCCATGGGGATCTTGAGCCAGGGACATCTGGTAGAAACCGACCGTGCGGGTTTGGTCGGCAGTTACATCGGACAGACAGCCAACAAATCGGACGAGAAGATCAAGGAAGCTCTGGGTGGGGTCTTGTTCATTGACGAGGCCTATTCGCTTTCCCGAGGGGATAGCGCACAGTGGGACTACGGAGCCGAAGCCATTGAAATCCTCATGAAGAGGATGGAGGACAACAGAGAGGATCTGGTTGTGATTGCGGCAGGTTATCCAGGACCGATGGAGGCGTTCTTGTCATCCAACGAGGGGCTTAGGAGCAGATTCAGCACCTTTGTCCACTTTGATGATTTCGGCCCCGAAGACCTCATCGCCATATTCCGGCATATCGCCAGCAAAGAGAACTACCGACCAACCGAAGAAGCGACGCAGCGCGTTCTGGAAACGATTAGCAGACTGTATGAAGAAAGAGACAATTCGTTTGGTAATGCACGCCTAGTGCGCAACCTCTTCGAGACCGTCATTCGAAACCAGGCTCTCAGGCTCAGCCAGCTGGCGTCGAACCCTTCCCAAGCTGATCTGGAGATCATTCTCCCTGAAGACGTCCCGGCGCCTCCCCCAACAGTAAGCAAGCCGGTTTCGAGAATCGGCTTCAACAAAGTCCAGAAGGAGGACGAAAAGTGAGTGGAAAGATTGAGTTCGGCGTTGATTATCTGACGATTATGCGGTTTCTACAGTCCAAAGGGCATCCAAATGGGTTCGATCCAGTAGATGACGCAGCTGCCAAGCTCTTCTTGCTCCAGTGGGGTTTCTCCGTCGAAGAGATTGACGCTGCAAACGCGGAGTATGTACAAAGGCTAAACAATCAGACTTTGGGAAACGACATCTTTCCGATCGCAAAAAGATTGTCAGATCACATCAAGGGGGATGAAGAATCCAAAGACCGATTGGTCATTGAGCTTGCAGCGATCGGTCTCATGGACGCAAATGTAACCAACGATGAGGACATGTTTGTGTCAGCATTCCAAAATCTGCTGGACATGAAGCCATCACACTTCCAAGCACTGACAAAAGTAGGAAATGATTGGGCGATCGCTTTGAACTACTTCGGGACGGAGTTTGCAAAGAGCAGGGGGGCCACCCTGCAGTAGCGTCTGCAGAATCCGCAAGGCGGGGCCGAGCGCGCCCCTCGTCGGGCGGCCCGCCTCGGCGACGGGTGGATGGTCACGGGTGCGGACACCGCTGAGAAGGCGGCCCCACTTCTCGAGATCATCGAACAGGGTCTGGCCGACGCCGGCCGCGACCGGTCCCAGTTCGGCGTCGAGGCGCCTGGGCTTTGGCGAGGGCGACGGAGCGGCGCTTGAGGACCAGGCGCGCGCCTGGGAGGAGCTGGGCGCCACCCACCTCTCGCTCAACACCATGTACGGTGGCTTCGAGACGCCTCAGGACCACCTGCGGGCCATCGAAAGCTTCGCCAAGGTGATTGGGCTCACCCCCTGAGGCCCAACGCCGGCTTGATGTGGGTCCGTAAGGTTCACCCAGTGATTTAAGCCAGCGGCTGGCTTCTAGGAGCTGGCCGCTGCGTGGCCCCCGCCGGATGCTGATGGTGGAGAAGCGGAGCTTGATGGTGGAGGCCTCCGGGCGGTTCGAAGCCGCCACGCATGCGTTGCACCAGTTCGTCGACACGGTCCAATGGGCAGGGGCGGACCAGATCACCAGGGTCATGGCCGGCCCTGAGCTGGAGATGTCTGCCCTGCGCCGATTTCCCACCTGGCCCTGGGAGGCCGGC
Source organism: uncultured Chromatiaceae bacterium (assembly GCA_964582585.1). Classification (GTDB taxonomy): domain Bacteria; phylum Pseudomonadota; class Gammaproteobacteria; order DRLM01; family DRLM01; genus JARRQJ01. The sequence goes on from CAZOTG010000192.1 coordinate 2,880, forward strand.
ACCCTGCGCAACCTGACGGCTGCTCTGTTGCTGCCAATCGTCATCTGGCTGATTCAGACTGGGTTGAGCAAGTGGCTAGGTTGGCCCGCCAGCCGCTCAGCGTCAGGTTGTATCTCCGGAACCCTCACCTAGTCCTCTTTCCTTATTGGCATGAACCAGATTCTGGCAAAGAATAGGACCGCCTGGGCGCGCAAGCTGTCTAGGGCTCCGCGCTCGGTCAATGCTCCGGATGCAAGGTGGCCATGAACAACTCCCAAGTGATCCAAGTTCTTTTCGCCGACGACAACCCGGATAAGGTCCAAGGGGTGACCAAGCTCTTGCACTTTGAGCCGGATATTCACGTCGTCGGACAAGCGGGCACGGTGACTGAGGCGCTTGAAATGGCCGAGAGACTCAAGCCGGATGTCGTGTTGATGGACCCGCGCCTGCCACCCAGCAACGGGTTCGGAGCGACCAGGGATTTGGTCAAGGCGAATCCTCGGGTAAAGGTGATCATGCTCTCGATGGAGAATGACCCCGAGGCGGTGAGGGGGGCCATGCGTGCCGGGGCGGTTGATTACATCTGGGATTACATAAAAGATGATCGGCTGGTCCGAGCCATCCGAGAGGCTGGCGTCAATCAGGAGCCGCCTCCGCCGCCCGCAACCCTTCCGGAAGAAGAAGGCAAGCTGATCGCCGTGTTCACCCCCAGAGGCGGCGCCGGCGTAACCACGTTGGCCGTCAACTTGGCCTTGGCTCTCAATACCAAGGAGGTCCCGGCCGTATTGGTCGATGCCGATCTGCAGTTTGGCGACGTCTGCGCATTCTTGAACCTTCAGCCGCGAGTGACGATCGTCGACATAGCCGGCCACGCCGAGGGGCTGGACGAAGACATGATTCGAGATGTGCTTCTCTTTCACGAGAGCGGGCTGCCGGTGGTGGCTGCCCCGGTCGCCCCAGAGCTGGCTGATGAAGTGTCGCTGGCCGGCTTCCTGGGGGTGCTCCAAGCGCTTCGGCGCAGTTTCGGGTATGTGGTGGTTGGCGCAGGGTCGTACTTGAGCGAGATCATCCTTAACGTCCTCGAGGAAGCTGACGTGGTGGTTTCGGTCGTTCTGCCTGACATTCCGTCGATCAAGGACGCCAGGTTGCTTTTAGACCTGTTCTTCAAGTTGGATCTGCCCAGGGAAAAGCTGGCCCTGGTAATGAACAAAATGAGTAAGAATGACAAGATCAATCTGGACAAGGTGAGCGAAAGCCTCAGCCATCCCATAATGGCCCAGATTCCGTTCGACCTGACGGCCGTCCAGGGCGCCATCAACCGTGGCAAGCCGCTGATGACCGACGAAAAGGCGCGGGCCCTGAGACTCCCTCTGCTTGAATTGGCGGGAAAGTTGAAAGAGCAGCTGCTGACTGTCGAGACGGAAGAGGCCTGAGCCTTTCCGTGCCCATACGATCGAGCATGCCTCCAAACCCAAGTTGTGTGGAGGGTCATGGCCAAAGCGAGATTTCTTGGCATCCCCATTGAGCCGGGGAGCTGGGGCCACCTGAATTCTGCAAGTCTCGAATGGTGTCTTCTCAGGTCCAAACCCAAGCCCATTTGGTTCTCCGGATGTTCAGAATGGACATGAGGGTCTTCGGCCTCGGGCCGATAATGGGCCTGTGTGTCTCGATCAAAGGCCTCCTGGCCAGCCGTTTTGTCCAAGACCGTGAGGTCGATTGGTGGCCCCAGAAGGCCACTGATGGTTCGAGGAACGTGGCCACTTCGCTAGTTGCGTCCTTCAGACTTCCCCCCGCAAGGCCAAGACCACTTTCGGTTTGAGACCCCCTTGACCGAAACAGACCAGGGCAAGGTAGCCCGCCTCGACATGCGGCACCCCTATGAAGATCTTGACAAGCGGGGTCGTGAGGGAGCGGGGATGCCGCAAAGTGAGCGACCGTGATCGGTGATTCCGGCTGTTCGG
>CAZOTG010000193.1:0-4804 GCA_964582585.1 uncultured Chromatiaceae bacterium
CGCGGGTCGCGCATCTCGGCCAGACAATCGCCACAGACCCGGGCATCGGGCGTGATCCTCGCTTCCTGACCGTCGCCGGCGACGTGGCTGCTGGCCCAGATGACAAAATCTCGTCGCCCCAGCGGCCTGGCGGGCTTCGCCTCGGCGCGGGCCCTGTCCACCCGCAACGACGATCCCAAGACCGCCAGCCGCCCCTTCGACCTGGACCGCGACGGCTTCGTCATGAGCGACGGCGCGGGGGTGGTGATATTGGAGGAATATGAGCACGCCAAACGGCGCGGCGCCAATATCTATGCGGAACTGGCGGGCTACGGCATGAGCGGCGACGCCTATCACATGACCCAACCCGCCGAGGGCGGCGACGGCGCGCGACGCTGCATGCTCAACGCCTTGCGCAACGGCGGGGTCAACGCCGACGAGGTGGATTACATCAACGCCCACGGCACCTCGACCCAGGCGGGCGACAGGGCGGAGACCCGTGCCGTCAAGGCGGCCTTCGGCGACTACGCCAAAAAACTCGCGGTGAGCTCCACCAAGTCCATGACCGGCCATCTGCTGGGCGCGGCGGGCGGCGTGGAGGCCATCTTCAGCGTGCTGGCGATTCGCGATCAGGTGGCGCCGCCCACCATCAATCAATTCACCCCGGACCCGGAATGCGATCTGGATTGCGTACCCAACGAAGCGCGCCCCATGACTATCGATGTGGTGATGTCCAACTCCTTCGGCTTCGGCGGTACCAACGGCACCATAGTGTTTCGGAAAGTGCGCTGATGGTGGGCGGCGGTGTCTCCCGCGCCTAAGGGTCAACAGGCCCTACTGTGTTAACCGCCACACCTGCGTCCCCTGTTTCATCTACGCCGCACCATAGCGGTGAAACCGTCATCCGCCTAATCGACGGCGATTACGACCTGCTCGCCCTGCATCGCCTTAATCCCGCGCGTTATCCCCACCTCCTGGAAAGCGTCGCCCACGGCACGGCTCACAGCCGCTACGATATCCTGTTCGCCTTTCCCGGCGAATCCCTGCAAATCGCCACAACGGAACAGAGAGATTTTCTCGATGACTTGGATGGATGGTGGCGGCGGGAACGAATCACAGGGGATGAATCTTGCTCTCTGCCCTTCCGCGGCGGCTGGTTCCTATATCTGGCTTACGAACTGGCGGCGCAGATCGAACCGCGCCTGCGTTTGACCTCCGCCCCGCAAAGCTTGCCGGCAGCCTTTGCCGTGCGCATCCCGGCGGCGGTGATCCGTGATCACCAGTTGCAGCAAACCTGGCTGACGGCCGAGACTCCTGACCGGGAATTGCTCGAACTCATGGCCGCCGATCTGCGCCGGACGCCGGTCAGCGCGATGTCACCGGCGCGATTGCTCAACCTCGATGAGGAGCCGCCGGCGCGATTCATGGAAGCGGTGAGGCGCGTTAAGCAATATATCCTCGACGGTGATGTATTTCAGGTAAACCTCTCCCGTGCCTGGGAAGGGGAACTGGATGCACAAGACGCCTATGCTGCCCTCTACGCCGCCTTGCGCCGCCACAATCCCGCGCCCTTCGCCGGTCTCGCCACCTGGAACGGCAAGGCGATCCTCAGCTCGTCACCGGAACGCCTGGTACGGGTGTGCGGTGATCGCGTCGAGACCCGCCCCATCGCCGGGACCCGGCCGCGCGGTGCCGAACGGCATCAGGATTTACACTATTCCCGGGAACTCCTGGCTCATCCCAAGGAGCGAGCGGAACATATCATGCTCATCGATCTGGAACGCAACGACCTGGGCAGGATCTGCGTGCCCGGCAGCGTGGCGGTGGATGAACTGATGGTCCTGGAGTCCTATGCCCATGTCCACCATATCGTCTCCAATGTGCGGGGCGTCAAACGTCGCGACATCAGCCCCGGTCAGGTGATCCGCGCGGTGTTTCCCGGCGGCACCATCACCGGTTGTCCCAAGGTGCGCTGCATGGAGATCATCGCCGAATTGGAAGCGGCGGAACGGGGACCTTATACCGGTTCTTTCGGTTATCTCAACCGCGACGGTGATATGGATTTGAACATTCTGATCCGCACGGTGACCGCGGAGGGACCGCGGTTTACCCTGCGTGCCGGGGCCGGCATCGTGGCGGATTCCGATCCCGCGGCGGAACTGGCGGAGACCCGCGCCAAGGCACGGGGCATGCTCCTGGCACTGGGGATCGCCGATGATGCCTGACATACGGGTTAATGGAGTGGCCGGGGACCGGATCGCCGTAACCGATCGGGGCCTGCACTATGGCGACGGCCTTTTCGAGACCCTGGCGGTGCGTGCCGGGATACCGCAGTTATGGCAGCGCCATTGGCGGCGCCTGTCCCGCGGCTGCGAGCGGCTGGGGATCGAAGGCGTCGCCGCGCAAGCGCTATGGGATGAAGCGCGCGAGATATGCTCCGACACGGAGCAGGGCGTTCTCAAGATAATCATCACCCGCGGCGAAGCGGGACGTGGTTACCGTCCCGCCGCTACGGGAGAGGCGACACGTATCCTTGCCCGTTATCCCTGGCCGGATTATCCCGATACCCATCGCCACGAGGGTGTGGCGGTACGGATATGTGCCACCCGTTTGGGACGCAACCCCGCCCTGGCGGGCATGAAACATCTCAACCGGCTCGAGCAGGTGCTGGCGCGCCGTGAATGGGATGACCCGCGCATCGCAGAGGGCCTGATGCTCGATGATCTAGGACAGGTGATCTCAGGGACCATGAGCAACCTGTTCATGGTGAAAGCGGGTCAACTGGCGACACCTCGGCTGGACGAATGCGGCGTTGAGGGCGTCATGCGAGGCCTGATCCTAGATCTCGCCGAAGAAATGACGATACCCTGCCAGCAAACCGTCCTGAGCTTGCAGGATCTGCAAGTCGCCGATGAGCTGTTCCTGTGCAACGCCCTGATCGGCCTGTGGCCGGTGCGGCGCATGGATCGACAAGCGTATACCATCGGACCGATAACACAGCTGCTCAGTGAACGGCTGAGTGCCCGTCAACTCGAGTTAAAGCACGAATCGTGAATGACGAAAAAATTTTCTGACATTTTCTACAAGTTCTGCGGTATCGCAATTTTGTTGGCGAGCTTCATCGGTGGCTGGGTGCTGATGGATTACCGACAATTCGTGTCCGACCCGTTGCCCATCGCCGAGCCGGGTTATCGCCATGTCATTGCGCCGGGCACCAGCCTCCAAGGCTTCGCCGACGATCTGCATCGCGCCGGCATCCTGCCCCATCCTCATTATTTAAGATGGCTGGCGCGCTGGGAAGGCAAGAGCCAGTCCATCCAGGCGGGGGAATACCTGTTCGCGCCCGCCATCACGCCGCGACAGTTGCTCGAGCAAGCGGCCAGCGGGGCCGTGATGCAGCACAGCCTGACCGTGGTGGAGGGTTGGACCTTTGCCCAGCTGCTGGAGGCGCTGCGACAGAATGAGATCATAGAACAGACCCTGAACGGCCTTGATGATGCGCAAATCATGGCTCGCCTGGGCCATCCCGATCAGCACCCCGAGGGACGCTTCCTGCCGGACACCTATCATTTTCCCCGCGGTACCAGCGACGTCGCCTTCCTGCAACGCGCCTATCAAACCCTGGAGACACGACTCGACGAGGAATGGCGGCAACGCGACCCGGGCCTGCCTTACCGAACATCCTATGAGGCCTTGATCATGGCCTCCATCATCGAAAAGGAGACCGCGTTACCGGAGGAACGGGCCGAGATCGCCGGAGTCTTCGTGCGGCGTTTGGCAAAGGGGATGCGTCTGCAGACCGATCCCACGGTGATTTACGGCCTGGGCAGCCGCTTCGACGGCAATTTGAAACGCCGAGACTTGGCCTCCGATTCCCCTTACAATACTTATATGCACGCAGGACTTCCGCCAACGCCCATCGCCCTGCCCGGGCTTGCCTCCATCCATGCCGCCCTGCATCCCGCACCCGGCAATGCCCTCTACTTCGTGTCCCGCGGCGACGGCAGCCATGAATTTTCCGCGACTCTGGAGGCCCACAACAAGGCCGTGCGCCGCTATCAGATCAACGGCAATCGTTCCCGGGCGAAATAATTCCATGACGGGTCGTTTCATCACATTGGAAGGGGGAGAGGGCGTCGGCAAATCCTCTAATCTGGAATTTATCCACCGTCACCTCGAGGCAGCGGGCAAGGTGGTGCTCGTCACCCGCGAGCCGGGGGGTACCGCCTTAGGCGAGGAAATCCGCGCCTTGTTATTAGGCCATCGCCATGAAGGTATGAACGCCGACGCGGAATTGCTGCTGATGTTCGCGGCCCGCGCCCAGCATCTGGCGGCGGTGATTCGTCCCGCCCTGGCGACGGGGAAGTGGGTACTGTGCGACCGCTTCACCGACGCCACCTATGCCTATCAAGGCGGCGGCCGCGGCATCGCCTCGGAGCGCATCGCCGTCCTGGAGAATTGGGTACAAGGCAGCCTGCGCCCCGATCTGACTCTACTGCTGGATGCACCGGTGGCGGTGGGTATGGCCCGCGCGCAAGGGCGCGAGACCGACGCCGATCGTTTCGAACGGGAGGAGAATGCCTTTTTCGAGCGGGTCCGCCAAAGCTATCTGGAACGGGCTAAACATTTTCCCGAGCGTTACCGTGTCATCGATGCCGCACAATCCCTCGCCGTGGTTCAGGATACACTGCGCCAGGAATTGAACGCATTTCTGGAGCGATCATAATGGAGCTATTGCCCTGGCATCGTGATCAGTGGCGAAACTTAACGGAACGCCTGCGCAATGGCGCCTTGCCCCACGCCCTGTTGTTGTGCGGGCCCGCCA
>CAZOTG010000194.1:0-1918 GCA_964582585.1 uncultured Chromatiaceae bacterium
GGATCTGTTCATATTCCCGAATCCCCACGGCATCCAATAAGCCCCCATCGATGGCGCAGGAGCCATCATATTCGAGCTCCGCATGGGTCACCCGGGCGTGATGCAACTTCGATTTGAGCATGGTGTACTGCATGAGCCGCTTTCCTTTGCCAGCGAGAAAACCTAGCACATCTCGCGGAATATTATGGGGGTTTACCCCTGATCCTTCAATGTCACGGCCAGATTATCGATGAGACGGGCCTTGCCCAACCAGGCGGCCGCCAGAATTCTAAGCTGATAATCAATAACTTGAGGTGGCGCCAAATCTTCGGCGCGGCGAATCGCCACATACTCAGGCTGAAAGCCGTTTTTCTCCAACAGGGTGATTCCCTGTGCCACGAGACTATCGTAGTCACGCACACCCGCCGTCAGGCGTTCACTCATCCACTGCAAGGTTTGGTACAAAGCCGGGGCCTGTCTCCGTTCCTCGGACGAGAGATAGTGGTTGCGTGAACTCATGGCCAGGCCGTCCTGTTCGCGCATCGTGGGCACGCCGATGATCTCGATGGGCATGCACAGATCCGCCACCATGCGTCGCACCACTAAAAGCTGCTGATAATCCTTTTCCCCAAATAGGGCGACATGGGGCCGTACCGCATTGAACAGCTTGGCCACCACCGTGGCCACGCCGGCAAAATGGGTGGGGCGGGACGCCCCGCACAGTATCTCGGACAGACCGGGTACCTCGACCCGTACGGTATCATCGATGCCGTAGGGATAGATCTCCTCCACTTCGGGGACAAACAATAAATGCACGCCATTTTCGGCTAACTTGAGGCTATCTTGGCGTAAACTTCGGGGATAAGAAGCGAAATCCTCATTTGCCCCGAATTGGGTAGGATTGACAAAGATGCTCACTACCACTCGATCCGCGGCGCGAGCGGCGCGCTTGACCAATTGCAGGTGGCCGTCGTGGAGGTTGCCCATGGTGGGGACGAAGGCGACTCGCTCGCGGCGGGTGCGCCATTGATCCACCGCCGAGCGGAGATGAAAGATGGTGTGAACGGTTTGCATCAGGATCTATTATCGCTATTCAAAACAGTGCTCCAGCGCCGGGAATGCGCCATTCTTCACTGCCTCGACATAACTTGTCACTGCCGCCTGGATATGGGCTTGGCCCGCCATAAAATCCTTGGCGAACTTGGGCCGCTTGCCGGGCGTGATGCCCAGGATGTCATAGAGCACCAGTACCTGGCCGTCGCAGTCGGGGCCCGCGCCGATCCCGATCACCGGGATGGTTACAGCGTGGGTAATCTCGGTGGCCAGGCCCACGGGGATGCTCTCCACCAACAACACATCGGCGCCCGCCTCCTGCAGGACCTTGGCATCCTCCACCATGGTACGCGCCGCCGCCACGTCCCGTCCCTGTACCCGGTAGCCGCCCAGGCGATGCACCGACTGGGGCTGCAGACCCAGGTGGGCGCACACGGGGATGCCGCGCTCGGTCAGCTGCCGCACCGATTCCGCCTGCAGCGCCCCGCCTTCCAGCTTGACCATATGGGCGCCTCCCTCCTGCATCAGGCGCGCGGCATTGGTCATGGCCTGCTGCGGCGAGGCATAGCTCATGAACGGCATATCCACCATCAACAACGCCCGTCGCCGGCCGCGGGCCACCGCCGCGCTGTGATACACCATATCGTCCATGGTGACCGGCACGGTGCTGTCCCGCCCCTGGATCACCATCCCCAGGGAATCCCCCACCAGCAGGACCTCGATACCGGCCTCATCCAACAGCGTCGCAAAGCTGGCGTCGTAAGCGGTTAGACAGACGATCTTTTCCCGCGCCCGTTTCAGATTGCGCAGGGTATTCACCGTCACCGCGGCGGCGGTGGAAGATTTGGCAGTGAATGTGCTCATGCCAGAATTTCGGCCGGCAGGG
>CAZOTG010000194.1:1928-4752 GCA_964582585.1 uncultured Chromatiaceae bacterium
GCGAAACTGGCGTCATAGGCGGTGAGGCACGCGATCTTCTCACCCGCCTGCTTCATATTGCGCAGAGTCCTCACCGTCACCGGTGCGGTGTTCGTGGACGGGGGTGCACTCATGCCAATATCTCGGTGGGCAGCGGATTGACGTAGTGCCTGCCGCTGCGGGTACGGCGGATGTAGTCCAGCAGTTGCTGATAGTCCTGTTCATTGCCCACCCAATCGATGGCGGTGGCATTGACGATCAGCAACGGCGACTGGTCGTAATGATAGAAGAAATCGGCATAGGCATCGGCCAGGCGTTGCAGATAAGCGGACTCGATCCATCGCTCATAGGCGACACCGCGCTTCTTGACCCGCTCGATCAACACCTCCACCGGCGCCTGGAGATAGATCACCAGGTCCGGCGCCGGCGGCGTCAACTGCAGATGGCGGTAAACCTGTTCGTACAGTCGCAGCTCATCGTCATCCAAGGTCAACTGAGCGAACAGCGGGTCTTTCTCCAGTAAAAAATCGCTGATCACCTTGGGACGGAACAAATCCCCCTGGCGCAGCGCCTGGATCTGCTGCACGCGCTGAAACAGGAAAGACAACTGGGTGGGCAGGGCCATGGGACGGGGATTCTGGTAATAGCGCTCAAGGAAGGGGTTGTCCTCGGCGCGCTCCAGGAGCAGCTCGCTACCGAAGGTCTGTGCCAGGCGCCGCGCGAGGCTGGTCTTGCCGACCCCGATGGGACCCTCGACGACGATGAAATCCGGCGCGTCGCTTAAGAGCTTATCCATTTAATATCATGTCAAAGCAGGCAAGGCCTGCAAACCCAGGCTGGAGCAACGTTCCAGCAAAGCCTTCAGACTACCAGCACCGGGGATGTGCAACTGCGGGGCGATCTCATGGAGGGGATACAACACGAAATTGCGCTCCGGCAGGCCGGGATGAGGCACCGTCAGGGTCTCACCCGCCACTTGGGTATCGCCGTACAACAACAAATCCAGGTCCAGGGTGCGCGGTCCCCAGCGCTCCGCCCCCCGCTCCCGACCATGCTGTTCCTCGATCAGGTGCAGTTCCCGCAATAACTCCTGGGCGGAAAGCCGGGTATCCACGGCCGCCACCGCATTGAGATAATCGGGCTGCGCCAAAGACCCCAGGGGTTTACTGCGGTACAGGGAAGAATACGCCACGCAGCAGGTGGCGGGAATGGCGTCCAAGGCCGCCAGGGCGCTGTGAATCTGCGTCCTGGGATCATTGAGATTGCTGCCCAAGCCCACATAGGCCCGTACCAGACTCGAAGTCATATCGCTCCCCTCCTGTTTGCCCACAGCTTATAAGAATAATTAAGACAGTCGTGGTTATTCAGAATTTTTGTCGGTAACCGCCCGTCCCTTACCGCGGCGCTTGCGCCGCCTCTTCCCCGTCACTCCACCAGAGCGAACACGTTTCAACCGCTCATTTTCGTCCAAGCCCTGAAACTCTGTCCACCATTGCGTTAATTCCCCCAAATCTTCTCCGGCTTCTTCACGTAACAGCATGAAATCATAGGCCGCACGGAACCGCGGGTGCTCTACCAGCTTGAGGGGACGCACGCCGGTAATGCGTTTCAAGCGGGACTGCAGGGCCCAAATCTCCCGCATGGGGACGGCAAAGCGCTTGGGCAAGGAGGTCCGCGCCAATTGCCGGGCCTCCACGGTATAGGCCGCCTCTTGCAAGGCCTGTATCTCACCCATGCCCTGTACCTCCTGTTCCGCCATGGTCTGGCGTAGCGGCTCCCATAATAATGCCGCATAGAGAAAGGCGGGCGTCACAGGCTTTCCCGCGGCGATCCGACTGTCGGTATTCCGCAGGGCGCGGATCAACAAGGTCAGCGGAAATCCCTCCTGCTCCTTGGCAAGACAGGCCTCGGTCTGGGGAAACAGATAGCCGAACAGGCCATAGTGACGGAGTAATTCAAAACTCTGCACCGCGCAGCCGCCCAGAAACACTTTCAGGATTTCATCAAAGAGGCGGGCGGGGGGGATATCCTCCAACAAGTGCGCCAATTCAAAGATGGGGGCCTCGCTGTCGGGATGGATGCGGAAACCCAGCTTGGCGGCAAAACGCACGGCGCGCAGCATGCGCACCGGGTCCTCGCGGTAACGCTGCTGCGGCTCGCCCATCAATCGCAGCACACCCGCCTGCAGGTCCGCCATCCCGCCGGCATAATCCACTACCGAGAAATCCTGGATGTTGTAATACAAGGCATTGACGGTGAAGTCGCGTCGCCAGGCATCGTCTTCCAGGGTACCGTAGACATTGTCACGCAGGATGCGGCCGCTCTCGCTGCGGGTATCATCCTCGTCCTCGCCGTTGCCCTGGGAGCGAAAGGTGGCGACCTCGATGATCTCGCGCTCGAAACGAACATGGGCCAGGCGAAAGCGCCGTCCGATCAGCAGGCAATTGCGGAACAGTTTCTTGACTTCCTCGGGCCGGGCGTTGGTCGCCACATCGAAATCCTTGGGCTCCCGCCCCAGCAGCATGTCACGCACACCCCCCCCTACCAAGTAACCGTCATAGCCCGCGCCTCTCAGCCGGTATAAGACCTTGAGGGCATTGGGGCTGATATTGGCTCGTGAGATTACATGTTCGGAACGAGGGATGATGCGTGCTGGCGTATTAATTGTCGGACCTTCAAAGATGTACGAGTGCAACGGTATGACGAATAACTTGTCTAGCCTAGGGCGTGCCGTATAATATCGCCTTTTCGCGCGGACCCGCAACGCGGTCAAAGCTCCCTTCGTCTAGTGGCCCAGGACGTCGCCCTCTCACGGCGAAAACAGGGGTTCGAGTCCCCTAGGGAG
>CAZOTG010000195.1:0-4752 GCA_964582585.1 uncultured Chromatiaceae bacterium
CGGAAGTCAAGGTGCTGTCGTTGTTGAAGATTTGCGACCAGTGTTTGTAGACGCGGTTTGTGGTGATCACCATCGGCGCCCGCTCATAGCGTTGACTGATGATCTGGAACAGCAAGTCCGCGCCGAGCTTGTCGATGGGGAGATAGCCAAGTTCGTCGATAATCAGCAGGGCGGGTTTCAGGTAGCGCTGGAATTCTCGCTTGAGGCGGCCGGCCGATTGGGCGGCGGCCAGCGTGTTGATGATGTCCACAGCGGTGGTGAAGAGCACAGAGTGACCGTTCTGGCAGGCGGTGTGGCCGAGGGCGATCGACAAATGCGTTTTCCCGAGGCCAACGTTGCCGATCATGATGACGTTGGTGTTGGTTGCGATAAAGGCCAGACGGAACAGGTTTTGGATTTGCGGCCGGTTGATCTTTTTCGGCCAGTTCCATTGGAAATCATCAAGAGTTTTAAGGACGGGGAAGCGGGCGTTTTTGATCCGGCGCTCGATACTGCGTTGCTCGCGTATAGCTGCCTCGCCATCAATCAGCTGCGCCAGGTAATCCAGGGGTGAGAGCTGGTGCTCAGAGGCTTTGGCGGCCAGGTCTTGGTAGTGGTCCAGGATATAGTGCAGGTGCAAGCGCTGCAGTTGCGTCTCCAGTCGTGCCTGGTCATTCGGTGTCATGATCGTATCCATCATAGGCATTGAGGTCGGGTGGAGCGATGTCTATGTCGAGCAGGTCGTGGCGGCGGGTAAGCTGCAGGGGACCGGCCTCCGGCAATGCGCGGGCGCGGGCCTCCAGGATGTTGGTGATGTACTCGGCGCTGAAGGCCTGGAAAGCGAGCCCGTCGGCGATGGCGCGCGCAACGGCATCGGTAGGATAGATCTCGGCCAGCGCCAGGATCTTGCGAACATGATTGCGGGCGTTCAGTCTGCGCTGCTCCAGGCCGTCATAATAGGCCTGGGCATCCGGCGATAGCGCCAAAAAACGCAGCATCAACCGTTGTTCCCTGGCGTTGTTGCGTTGGACGAGCAAGGCTTTGGCGTGCTCGGGATCCTCGATGTCCTCATGGCGGCCATAGCGCCGCGAGTGACGGGCAATGAGCTGGTTGTCAAAATAGATGCAGACCCGATCCGGATAGGCTTTGACCGTCACACGGCGGTGAGCGTATGCGGCGGGAACGGAATAGTGATTGGTATCCAGGGTGATGCGGAACTGGCTGGAGGCGACACAGCTTGCGGTTTGCGCGATGTCGTAAGGGTGCGGGTTGAGCGGCTGCAGATGCAGGCGCTCCTGCGTTAGCAGATCGACAGGGCGCTGATGTGTTTCGCCGTGGATGCGCACATTGGCGATGGTGTCGAGCCAGACCTGTGCGGCCGCCTGGATCGCGCTGAACTCGGTCAATTCGAGCCCGCGTAGGAGATTTTGTTTGTCCTACCGCTTCGCTGCTTGAGGACAGCTCTTTTTAACGTAGCCCACGCCTGATTCCACGCGTCCTTTTTCAGTCAAAATGCTTGCCTGATTTTGACCAGCAAAATCAGGACACCGCGGGCGACATTGCAGGCCGCGATGGTAAAGCCGTGGTGGCGGGCAAAGTCCAAATAGCGTGGGTTGAACACCGGCGCGGCGCCAGCCAGGCGCTGCAGCACCGCCGACTTCAAATTATCGACCATAATTTTGGACGGCACGCCGCCGAAAGCGGCAAAAGCGTGCTCGTGGCAACTCAGGAAATGCTCCATGGTCTGGGAGACGGTGAACTCCACGAATATCTGGCGGCTAAAAGCCAGCACCATGACGAAGAACGAAAGTCGGCGGCTGGTATTACCCACTGCGACGGTCCCCTGGCACCCCCAGTCCACTTGCGCGCACTCGCCGGGCGCGAAGTGCAGCTTCAGATAAACGGGACGCTTGGGAGGCCGGATGCGACGGATGTAATCCTGTAAGATCGTGATGCCGCCGCGATAGCCTTCCTCGCGCAGCCGCTGGAAGATCTGCTGAGCACTATAGGGGTGGGTATCCAGCAGCCGGGTAATGCGCGGCTTGAAGGGATCAAGAAGGCTGCCGCGTGGTGGACTGCGCCGCGGTTCGAAGCGCGGGCGTGCCAGCCATATCGATACCGTCTGCCGGTGGAGGCCCAGCGTCCGGGCGGTCTGAGCGATTGTCAGCCCCTGACGATGACAGCAGTCATGGATCTTGGAGTACGTCTCGTAATCGATCACGGCCGGCTCCGTGGTTCGGCGGGGGCATTGCCGCCTCCGCGCCGGATGAGCTGAGAATGTCTTGGCCCAATCGTAGCAAACGGCCGGTGGCGCGGACGATGTCATCTTGTAACGGCGTTCCCACAATATGGGCGATTAAACCAATCAGAACAGCAGGTTGCGCCGATAAGACTTCTTGTAACGGTGCGCGCGCGATATTGTCATTTTGGGCCGTCGGCTCAACGGGTTGGGGCGTTGAGGGATCTTGTAACGCAGCGCCGCTGCGACGGCCTTTGCGCCAGTAGCCTGGATGGTGCGACCGCCAGGCCTTAACCCGGGCGACATTCACCGGGCCGCGGAAGTAATCTCGGTTCTCTGGCTTGGCAAGCCAGCGCGCCTGGCTCGCAGCCTTGCTAGCCGCTCTGCAAACGGGTGCGGAACAGTACTGCTGGCGATAGCGATTGCGCGGATCGGGACAAAATAACTTCTGACAGCACTTGCACTTACGGCGATATCCATGGTTCATCGCGTCCCCTCCTGCGAAGACGCATCATCGCCCACAGCGATGCCTGTCCAGTCTCAATGTTTGGATGAGCTGCAGCGCGGAAACGCAATCACAGGAAGAAGCAATCGATTGAGCCGGACACATCTGCAGCGACAAATTCAATCCGCTGGTTTTAGTGGATATTCAGACCGCTGCTGACAGCAACTCGATTTGTTCGGCAAAAATCCGCTGTTCTGAGCGCAGGGATGCCAATATCCGCCTGTTCTTGTTTCCTTTTGGTGTCCATTCTTTTGTTCGACCCGCGCCGCGAGCATTCTTCCGCCCCGACCACAAAACAGTGCGGCCGCCGCGCACAGGAATTGTCAGGGCCGGCCGTAGCTCGCCCTTTCACCGTTCTCAGTGTTTCCAGGCCGTGCCTTGACAGTTCCGAGCACGGCGGCATGCTCAATCGGATTGGGGCTGGAGGCAGCCAACTGTCCCCGCAATCGGATGTTTAATCACAGCGATTTTCAACCTGCTGAAATTTGGTGAAATTCACGCCGCTGGTAACATCGAGGAAGGCAGCGAAGCGATCCCAGCGCTTGAGCATATAATCGGCTCTTTTGAATCCCGAGTGGGTTAGGCCGCGTGAGGGTTGATAGCGGAGAATTTGAGATTGCCGGCGACGAGGAAGATGACGGTGCGCATGGTTTTGAACGTGCCGTATCCCCTGGCACGGCGTTTGGCAGCCTGGAATAGCCCGTTGATGGCTTCGAGGAAGCCGTTGGTCTGACGTGTCTGCGCCCAGGCGATGATGCCGTCGAAGTGTTTGACGATCATGCTCGCAACCTGTTTCATCGGCTCGACCTTGGAGCGGTTGACGTTGGTGCACCAGCGCTTGAGCAGGGCGGAAACGACATTGATCTGCTTGCGGTCGAGGATTTCGCGCAATTGCTCACGGTAGAACCAGGCGCGGGCGGTGCGTTTGGTGGTGACGTTGGCGGTGAAAGCCTTGAGATCGGCCAGCTGGCTTTCGTTCAATTTGCTCCGGTCTTTGAGCAGCACCCAGCGCAAACCTTTCAAGCTGGGATCGGTCTTTTGCTCCAGCCGGCGCATTTGATCGACGGCGCCGGAGGCGTGAGCAACGACGTGGAATTTGTCGAAGGTGATACGGGCATTGGGCAGATGCTTGGTCACGCCTTTGATGAATGCCGGAGACATGTCCATGCTGACGCTGGTGATCTGCTCCGGCTTTCCTTGGTGCTCGCCGAGGAACTGGCTGAACTCCTTCACTGTTTTGGAGTCCCGGCCTTCGGTAACAAACACCACCTTGCGCGCCTCGGCATCGGCGGCGAACATTAGATAATTCTGCCCGCGCCGGCTGGAAGTTTCGTCGATGGCAAGCATGCTGAGGCCGGATAAATCGGCTTTTGCCAGCGCCAGATCGACATAGCGGCAGCAGATGGCATGCACGCGGTGCCAAGTTTCGCCAACCATGCGGGCGACGGCGGCAAACGGCATCTGGCGGCACATGGCCATAATGAGAGCCTCGAATAACAGCGTGAAACCGGTGAGTTTGCCTGCCCATTCGGGCTCGGCGAGCGCCACCCGGCCATCGGGCAAAGTGAGCCGCGGCGTGCGGACTTCGAGGTAGCACTCATGCTGGAAGAAGTTCAGATGCCGGTAGCGCTTCAGCACGGTGTCGTGGACGGGATGCAATCCCTCTGCGCCAGGATACGGAAACTTGCTGCCCTTGGCGAAATCGATGCCGATGACCAGCAGCCGTTTGCCGGCGTCGAAGGTGACATCACGGACAGACCAGGGACTGGCGACACCAAGGGCTGCTGCGAAAAGTTCGTTGCTGTTGCTCATGCTCTCCCCCCATCTGGGGCGCTGCTGCCCCGGCGGAAATCAGCATGCCGCCGTGCTCGGCGCCGTCAAGGACAAGCCGCCTCCGGCGGTGGCTGCGCCATCCTTGACCGTGCCTGCGCGCGCCGGCTCTACGTTCGTATGGGCCGGGGCGGAGAGATGGGCAGCAGCCGAACAAAGAGATGCCGCTGTCAGATCGGCGAACGGGCTACCCACTCGG
>CAZOTG010000196.1:0-4738 GCA_964582585.1 uncultured Chromatiaceae bacterium
GGACAACAGCGTCCGATCGGCAGCGACAATTCGCGAAATGCTGCACGATGCGATTTTATGCTATAAAATCGCAAGGTATCACGAAGAGCCAGGTTCACAAAAGTGGCTAGCGATGGCGTCCGGCGCAATTGCCGCAATGATGTGGATTCTTGGTGATAGCGATACTCGGGAATTCGATCATGTCACCCACATACAGACATTGGCGGCTAAAATGCGAGACGTAATAGATGACAGGGATGACGAGTAATAATGAATAGCAGTTATTCGAGGAAGGGGATGGCTGATGACTCGTGAGACGATAACGCGATGCACTCGGTGCAAGCGGGAAGACTGCGATGGGCGATTGTGGAAGACGCCGATCGTGAATACCAATCCGCCAGTCTGGATAGATGTCTGCACGTCTGAGACGTATGTACGCGATGGGCATAGATGGACGTGGTATCGGATGGGGCACGGTTGCGAATGGGAGCAGGAAGTGTATCCAGTCTGAGGAGTCAGTAGATGGAACAGCAGCAACCAGAGAAGACGCATGCGACATTTCTGGAAACGGACAACCTGGTGTTCTGGGCACTGACGGAACTGATAAAGAGTGTCGAATCGACGGACGAGATGAATCGGGTTGCCAGATACGCCAAGAAGATCAAGCATCTGATCACTGAGGATCAGTGGAATCGGCTCACGACTATGGCGAAGGAACGACGGAAGGCGTTGCCGTCATGAAGCGAGAAGAGAGACGATTGAAAATCTTCGCCTCGATGTGACAGGCTATCTTGTCCAGGTTCTTGGAATAGTCTGGATCGTCATGATCTAGATGCGACGTACAGGCGAAGATGATGAACTCATGCGTTCCGACGAACAAGCACGGCCCACGGCGGAAATCATCCACCGTGATCAGCTTTCCACAGATCGTGCAGATGCACCTCGAGTCATCAATCGACAGGACGAAACCAGAACCGTCAGTTGCCTGAATGAACAACTTTGTCATTCAGCACCGATTGGGTAACTGAAGCACTGATCGTCCGGAAGATCGACAAAGCAGAGATCGCAGAAGCACGGTCCAACCGTCTCGGTCACGGTCACGTCAGCATGTGGAATCTCGGTTCGGTGCTTGCACTCGCACGTGATTGCCGTCACCGGATCAAGCGTGTCGTGTCTTGGCAAGAATCGAACACCGGTATCGTTGCATAGTTTGCACTTGGCCATTTCTCTATCCCCCGTTTGGCAAACTGCTTGCGTCAATGTATCCTAGCAGGTATGCTATGAGTTGTCAAGCAAGGCTAGGAGACCAAGAGGCTATGGCGAAGAAACTGTACACGCTGAGTCAGGCAGCTGACATCCTGGGAGTGACATCGGGATACTTACGGCAAATGGTTGCCCTGCATCGGATTAGGACGAAACGTGTCAGAATGGAGTTTGGCCGCGGATACCATCTGGTGAGCGAGGACACGATTGCCGAGATCCAGGAGAGGCTGGATCGGCAGCCCGACAAGCAGAAGCAGCGTCGTGTTGGGAGCAGAACCGAATAGGCGGCAGGGATGGCGAAACTGCGTACCAAGACGCTTCGGTGCCAATTCTGTACTTGCCGATTCGTGCCACAACGTCGTGGAAGCGGACTCGCAAAGGTACAGGTTTGCCCATATTGTCAGAAGTGCCAGGAACGGCCAGCTTCTAGATCTGAACTAGAATCTCGGGCCGACTGGTATCATTCTCGTCTGGCCCGATTTCTCAGGGCCGATCGCAATGGGAACGTGCGTTGCTGCACGTGTGGCGTCCAGAAGCAGTGGACGGAAGTTGACTGTGGCCACTACATGTCCCGGTCGTATCACGCAACCAGGTGGGAATTCGACAACACCTGGCCCCAGTGCAAGCTGTGCAACACGGGATACGGGTGCAGGGCGTGGAAACCGAACGACAATGTCCGTAGTCGGTACGAGTCGTTCTTACGTGAGAACGTGGGGATCGACGCCCCGGATCGGATTCACGCGAAAGCAATCCAGGACAGGCACTGGACGGTATTCGAACTGCAGGACTTGGTTCGGAAACTGGAAAGGCAATGCCACGGGTTGGGAATCGACTGAGAAAATTTCCGAAGGGGGCTTGCAATGGACTAGCAACCCTGCTAGACTGTCTAGGGTTGAGGGGAAGCATGAGCGAAGACTGGTGTTCGAACTGTAATAAACACACCTGGTGGATCATGCTCTGGGACAAAGAGGATTCGGCGGCATGGCAATGCAGCAGTTGCGGGCGATTTCAAATTGATGTTGATGAGGAATCGAACATGAATCTTTGCATAAACTGCAAGCATCACGAGAGGCTTGCAACATCGTGGGACACCGAGACGCATTGTTCCATATTCGATCACGTCTGCACCCATCATTTGACGCAGCGGATTGATCCAGTCACCGGGGAGCCGCTTCTGATTCTGTGTCGGGAAGAACGAGAAATCAAGCATTACTGCGGCGCAAGTGGAGCGCTGTGGGAACCGAATGAATCATGAGCAAAGACCGATGATTACTACAGGAATCCATTACGACATCCCATTCAAAGAGTACCAAGAGATTGACGCACTCAACGCCAGTCGGTTGGAATGGGGTGAGTACTCGATGGAGCACATGAAGGCTGCGATCGACGGAAAGATGCATCGAGACAGTCCGGCCATGACGCTTGGGCGAGCGATCCACGCAAGGCTGCTGGAGCCTGATCTGTATCAGAAGATGTTTCAAGTGGCATCACCCTGCGAAGCCGTGATAAAGTCTGGCCAACGGCGTGGCGAACGATGTAACAACGCTTCCACGTATTACTTTGACGGACAATGGTTCTGTGGGACGCACTGCAAGGGCCAGTCGCCAGCGGAGAATGTTCTGAGTCAAGCAGATGCCAACACAGTTGAAGCAATTGCCGAGAAGGTAAAGCAGCACAAGGTGATTCGACTTCTACGGCAACGTGGTGGCTATGAGGCGACGGCCATCTGGGAATTGGAAGGTGAACGATGCAAGGGACGCTACGATAAGCTGATTCCTCGAACCGACAAACTGCCTCCCGTGATCATCGATCTCAAGAAATGTCGTATGGGACATGCCAGAACTGACATGTTCGAGAAGGCAATCCGAGACTACAGGTACGACGTAAAAGCAGCGTGGTACTGTGACGGATTGAACAAGATCACGGGTGATCCACCGTTGTTTGTTTGGATCGCCGTCGAGGACGAGTACCCACATGGGCTGAATGTAATTCAGGCCGACAGGGCAACGATCAATGTGGGACGGATTCGGTATCGCAAGTTATTCGCCGACTACTTGCGAGCCAAACAGTCTGGGCAGTGGCAGGGATATACGAACGAAATAGTTGTCGGTGGGCTTCCTGAGTACATGAAATATCAATATCTGGGAGGGACGTAATGACAGAACTGCCGATGGCCAAGACGGAAATGGCCAGCCACGTTGTAAAGAAGATCGAGGTAATCAAATCCTTGCTGTCGCCAGGGATCGAACCGATGCAGTTCATTGCAGCAACGATGATGGAGGCCAATACTCTGGCACATCAGTTAGAACCCGAACAGATGAACGATCCTCGTACGATCGCGTCGTTTGTTAAGGCAGCAGTGAATGCAGCTGTCGTCGGGCTTATCCCAGGTACAGCACTTGGGCACTGCTACTTCCTGCCGTTCACGATGAATCGTGGCAAACGATCTGAATACGTTATGATTCAGTACGTGCCAGGATACCGTGGATACCTTGAATTGGCATTCGCCAGCAACTTCTTGGTTCAATGCGATCCTGAAGTTGTTCTCGCGGGAGAACCGATCCGTAGGTGGCACGACAACAAGCCACGCATACAACACGATATTCCGACACCTCGTGGCCAAGAATGTACTCGAGAATCTCTAGTCGGAGCGTATTGCACGTATCAGACGCGTCATGATGGCGACGGCATCACATACTGCGAGAGGGAGGAGATACTGAAGGTTGATACAAAACGGAACGTCTGGAAGAGCGACTTCAAGGCCCAGGTTCTCAAGACGCCAATAAGGCGATCCTCAAAACTGTGGCATCTGACAAGGCAACTGGCCTATGCCGTGGACATGGACGAGCGAGCGGAACGTAATGAGCCTCAGCCATCGCTTGTTCCAGATGATCATATTGCGGACGACGTAATTGATCTGGACGCATTGGAGGAGGGAGAAACGCATGAAACTGACGATAACGGATAAGGGAATCAAGACGCAGATTTTTAAGGTTGAACTGGACAGGACGAGAAAGACGGCTGAGTTACTGGATCTGCTTTCAAAGTACCAGCCTGAAATCACGCTGTACGAAACAACGGCCTTCAATCTCAAAGCCATTTTGGCAATATGGGAAGAACAATGCCAAGAAAAGCAACCATAGCACAAGTGGAAGCATACCGTCTCGGTGATTGCGTCACTACGGACTGGTATAGTGGCGAGGAACGGCTCGTCCGACGTATTACGATGATTGAGAAATCTGACAAGTTCGGTTCTGGATATGGGATCTGTGCGGATCAAGGTGAGTTTATTCACTGGAGGAGACCTAGTTTTGGCAGGCCAGTTGGCCCGATAGACGCACGTTGGTTCATCCCGTCAGTGGCTGATCCCAGCCAGTAGTTGCCGTTTTGCGAGGTTCACGGCATCGGGGATAGCCAAGCCGGTAAGTGGCGTTGTAACACCGGCACCATGGTGGCTCCTTGTTGGGCAGAGAAGAGGCTTTTTCTGCCAACTAAC
>CAZOTG010000197.1:0-4735 GCA_964582585.1 uncultured Chromatiaceae bacterium
TGACGCAGTTCGACACGCAGCTGCGCGCCAGCCGGCGGGTGAAATTCAATATCCGCTCCATCATGAAAAGCCTGCCCGCCACCGGGCATCCCATGGAGATGTTGCAGACCTCGGTGGCGAGCCTGGGGATGTTTTATCCGGGGACCGAGCGGCTCACCGGGCCCAATGCCGCGCAGAACCTCGAGTATATCCATCACATGTCGGTGCGGATCATCGCGCGCATGGCGACCCTGGTGGCCATGTGGCAGCATATCCGCCACGGTTACGACCCCATCGCGCCCCGCACCGATCTCACCTACGCCCAGAATTTCCTGTACATGATGGACGGGCGCGACCCCGATCCCTTTGTTGCCAAGATCCTGGATACCTGTCTGGTGCTCCACGCCGAGCACACCATCAATGCCTCTACCTTTGCCGCCCTGGTGGCGGGCTCTACCCTGGCCACGCCCAGCGCGGTCATTTCCTCGGCCGTGGGTACCCTGTTCGGTCCCCTGCACGGCGGTGCCAATCAACGGGTGGTTGAGATGCTCGATGAAATAGGCAGTCCGGAGAATGCCGAGCCGTGGCTGGAAAAACAGCTGGCCGCCAAGGAAAAGATCTGGGGCATGGGGCATCGCGAATATAAGGTCAAGGACCCGCGCGCCATCATCCTGCAGCGCCTGGTGGAAAAACTGGCGGAGCACCGCGGCGGCAAGATGGGCCGCCTGTTCGAGACTGCCCAAGCCCTGGAAAAGGCCGCCGAGACGCGTTTGGCGGCAAAAGGCGTGTATCCCAATGTGGATTACTACTCCGGCATCCTGTATTCGGAGATGGGTTTCCCGCCGGATCAATTCACCTCCATCTTCGCCGTGGCGCGCTCGGCGGGATGGCTCGCGCATTGGCGCGAGCAATTACGCTACAACCGCATCTTCCGGCCCACCCAGGTCTATACGGGGGAAGCCTTACGCGATTACGTGGCTATAGAGAGAAGAGAAAAGAGCAATGAGGAAAGTTAAAAATCAGAGGAAAGTGTAAAGAGCAAAGAGGAAAGGGAAGGAATTTTTTCTTTTACTTTGCTCTTTTCACTTTACTCTTTGCTCTTGCCCGGATATATCCCCCCCAATATCACCCCGTGCCCGGCCCCCGTTACGCTAGGTAGATTGCCGGCCCTGCCCTGCAGGGTTCGTTTCGCCAGCCAGGCGAAGGCGACGGCCTCCACGTAATCCGGGTCGACGCCGAATTCTTCCGTCGACACCACCCGGATGTCGCCCAGCAGCAATTGCAGGCGCAGCATAAGGGCCAGGTTGTGGCCGCCGCCGCCGCACACCAAGACCTCATGGGTCTGCGGCGCGTGTTCCAGGATGGCGTCACTGATAGTCTTTGCGGTCAATTCGCAGAGGGTGGCCTGCACGTTCTTGCTCAGCAGGCGCTTCTTGTGGCGTTTGAGAATCTTTTCCAACCAGGCCAGATTAAAGTATTCGCGTCCGGTGGATTTCGGAGGCGCCTTGTGGAAATAGCGGTCCTTTAGCATCTTGCCCAGCAGGTCTTCGTCCACCTCGCCGCTGGCCGCCCAGCGTCCGCGGTCGTCCTTGTTTTTGCGCTGGTGTTTCTTGATCCAGGCGTCCATCAGGCCGTTGCCGGGGCCGGTGTCGAAGCCGCTGATCCTATGAAGCGGATTGGCCGGCAGGAGGGTGACATTGGCGATACCGCCGATGTTGACGATCACCCGGTTGCGGTCGTTCAAACGGAACACCGCCTCGTGCAAGGCGGGTACCAGCGGTGCGCCTTGCCCGCCCGCGGCCATGTCGCGGCGGCGGAAATCGGCGACGGTAGTGATACCGGTGCGTTCGGCGATGATGTTGGGGTCGCCGATCTGCACGCTGGTGGGGCAAGGCCCGTCGGGACGGTGGTAGACGGTCTGGCCGTGACTGCCGATGGCGCGCACCTTGTCTGCGGCGGTATCGCTCTGCTGCAGCAGGGCTAGGGCGGCGTCGGCGAACAGGTGGGCCAGGCGCACATCCAGTTCACTGAGCTGTGCCACGGTGGTGTCGCCTCCTTGGGCGACGGCGATGAGTCGCTCGCGCAACTTGGGGGGGATGGGGGCGCTAAGCTGATCGCGCAACACCGGCGTACGATCGTTCAGGTCGACCAATGCGGCATCGATGGCGTCCATGCTGGTGCCGGACATGAGGCCGATGTAGTACTCAGGCATTGCTACAGGGTGTCCCGGTGATTAACGGTGGACCTCAGTCTAGCGTCGGCGGGGATTTCGCGAAAGGGCCGTAAGCCCAGGAAAGCGTCTCAGCGGTCGTTCAAGGCCACCGACGATGCGCTGTTCAGCGTGTCCAGTTGCGCCAAGAGGTTGCGGCTGGCGGCGAGAAAGGCCTGTTTGTAGCGGGTGGAGATGGGCGCCACGTCGGGGAAGTGCACCTTGAGGGGATTGCGATGCACGCCGTCGATGCGGAACTCATAGTGGAGATGGGGGCCGGTGGCCAGGCCTGTCATGCCCACATAGCCGATAATCTGGCCCTGGCGGACCCGATTGCCGGAATGCAGTCCTCTGGCGAAGTGGGATAGATGGCCGTAGAGGGTACTGTAGCGGGCGCCGTGTTGCAGAATGATGGCATTGCCGTATCCCCCCTTACGGCCCACGAATATCACCTTGCCGTCACCGGTGGCCTTCACCGGCGTGCCGATGGGGGCGGCGTAATCCACGCCTTTGTGGGCGCGGATGCGGTTGAGGATAGGATGATAGCGGCCGGTGCTGAAATAGGAGCTGATGCGGGTGAATTCCACTGGGGTGCGCAGGAAGGCCTTGCGCATGCTCTTGCCGTCGGGGCTGTAGTAATCGCTGTGACCCTTGGGATCGGTATAGCGCACGGCGCGGTAGGTGGTGCCGTTATTGACGAATTCGGCGGCGAGGATGTCGCCGTGCCGCAGCCGGTCGCCGTTGAGGTAGAGATCGTCGTAGATCACAGAAAAACGGTCGCCTTCCCGAATGTCCAAGGCAAAGTCCACATCCCAGCCGAAGATGCCCGCCAGTTCCATGGTGAGATTATCGGACATGCCGGCTTGCTGGGCGGCCTCGAACAGCGAGCTGGTGATGACCCCGGAGGCGTGGGCGATGCGGTGTTCCACTGGGCGTTCGATCAAGGTGCTCTTGAAGCCGTCGGCGCCGGCTTCCCAGATGCGCAGGGACCGGGTCGGATCCATGTCATACAGGAGTTCGGTCAGTCGCGATTGATCGGCCAGCTTCAATTTGATGGTCTGGCCGGGAAGTAGGTTTTTCAGGGCGGCGGTCTTCCCGCCCAGCGTCATGATGCTATATAACAATTGCGGGCTGAGGCCGAGCCGCGCAAAGATGGTGGAGAGGTTGTCGCCATACTTGATCTTGATCGTTTGCCATTCCCCCGGGAGATCGGCGACGGCCGTGGCGGCACTGTCCGGGTCGCGGACGCCGGCGGGGGGGAGGGTCCATGGCAGCGTCTGGTTCCATGGCGTGTTGGAGGCGTCGATAGCCTCGGGGCGTGTCGCCGCGGCGTCATCGGTGTGTAGGGAGAGCACGATGCCCGACGTGACCAATAAGATGCCCAGCATCAGCCAATGGCCGTGGCTGAGCTTTCCTTTTCCGGCGGTGCTAGCTGCTTCTGTCATGGTGGTCCATTTCCAATGCCTTGCCACCGTTGGGATTCGGTGACTGTCGTCCAAGTCTACCCGGCAATGCCGTTTAAGGTAGCCTGAGACGGGCATTTCGTCAAATATATGTGTGTCTTATCCCAATCGGATAGAGCTATGCCGGTCAATGATAGCGGGAGTTCCCCGGTGCTTGCCGTGATGCCTGTCACAATTGGCGGCATGCTGGGGTGGATGGCATGCGCGGGCGGCGCGTTTCTTTAATGAGCGCGCGGTACGCGTATCATGATGACGAACCACCGCCCACGCCTTTCGCGGCGATGTTGCTCGGTAATTGCGCGCAGCGCACACAATTGCGGCCGCTTTCCTTGGCGTGATACAGGGCATCGTCCGCTGCCTTGATAAGGTCTTCATAGCGTGCCATGCTCGCATGATATTCGGCGATGCCGGCGCTGATGGTGACCTGGAGTGTGGTGTCGTTATAGGGGACCGCCGCTTCCGCGACTTGTTGCCTGATTCGCTCAGCCATTATTTTCGCGCCGTCCAGTCTGGTTTCCGGCAGCATTAAAACGAATTCTTCCCCGCCATAGCGTCCCAGAATATCCGTTTCGCGCAGCAGGGTGCCCAGCTGTTTTGCGGTGTTGCGTAAGACTTCGTCACCGGCCAGGTGGCCATAGGTGTCGTTGATGTTCTTGAAAAGATCGATGTCCAGCATGATCAGGGACATCGTCCCACCGTAGCGCCGCGCACGGCTGAATTCCCTGGCGAAGGATTCTTCCAGGAAGTGACGGTTATAGATGCCGGTCAGGCCGTCGCAGTGGCTGGCCTCGGCCAGGGACTCCAAGGCCTCCTTGAGCATTTTTTGATAGACCGCAGTGTCCGTGACGTCCACCAGGGTGACGCAGGTATGCTCCACTTCCCCGTCCTCGTTTTTGATGGGAATGAACGTATAGTCCTGGTACATATATTCAACGCCGCCGGTAACGGGGCGATTGTGGCGGAACTTGAAGAGATAAGGGCGTTGCTCCCAGCTGGAGAAGGCGAAATTCTTGAGGATAAATTCGCCCTTTATTTTCTTCTCCACGACATTGCGCGGCAGGTCAGGGAAGCAGTCGAAGAGATT
>CAZOTG010000198.1:0-1479 GCA_964582585.1 uncultured Chromatiaceae bacterium
AGCCGTTGCCGTACACGTCGCCCACGTGGCCGCGGCCATTGAGCACGAACCCGCCCAGTCTCTCGGCCTTGGCCAGGGCGCGGCAGGCGCTGGGGCATTCGCTGACAATCATTAACTTAAGAAATCTGACGGACGAGATCGCGCCGTCCCATTACTCGCGAGGACGAATAGGATATGAGCAATTGGCATTTATTTACGTCCGAATCCGTATCGGAGGGCCATCCGGACAAGATTGCGGATCAGATTTCCGACGCCATTCTGGATGCCATCCTGGCCCAGGATAAGAAGGCCCGCGTCGCCTGCGAGACCCTGGTAAAGACCGGCATGGTGATTCTGGCCGGCGAAGTCACCACCGAGGCCTGGGTGGACTCGGAGGACGTGGTGCGCCAGACCATTAAAGAAATCGGCTACAACAGCTCTGAAATGGGCTTTGACTGGGAATCCTGCGCGGTGCTCACCGCCATCGGCAAGCAGTCCCCTGACATCGCCATGGGTGTGGACGAATCAGAAGAGCGCGAGCAGGGCGCCGGCGATCAAGGCATGATGTTCGGCTACGCCAGCAACGAAACCGACGTGCTGATGCCCGCCCCCATCACCTATGCCCACCGCCTGGTGCGGCGCCAAGCGGAACTGCGCAAGAACGGGGTCATGCCCTGGCTGCGCCCCGACGCCAAGAGCCAGGTCACCATCCGCTACGACGGCGCCCAACCGGTTGGCGTGGATGCGGTGGTGTTGTCCACCCAGCATCATCCCGATGTCAGCCAAAAGAGCCTTGTCGAGGCGGTCATCGAGGAGATCATCAAGCCGGTGTTGCCGGCGGAATGGCTGTCCAAGGACACCAAATATTTTGTCAATCCCACGGGGCGTTTCGTCATCGGTGGCCCGGTGGGTGACTGCGGCCTCACCGGCCGTAAGATCATCGTAGACACTTACGGCGGCATGGCCCGCCATGGCGGCGGCGCCTTCTCCGGCAAGGACCCCAGCAAGGTAGACCGTTCCGCCGCCTATGCCGGCCGTTACGTGGCCAAGAACCTGGTGGCTGCCGGCATTGCCGACCGCTGCGAGATCCAAGTGTCCTACGCCATCGGCGTGGCGGAGCCCACCTCCATCAGCGTCGACACCTTCGGTACCGGCAAGGTCAGCGAGGCGCGCATCATCGAACTGATCCGCGAACACTTCGACCTGCGTCCGCGGGGCATCGTCGCCATGCTCAACCTGCTGCAACCCATCTACCAGGCCACCGCCGCCTACGGCCACTTAGGTCGCGAGGACATCAATGTCCCCTGGGAACAAACCGACAAGGCGGAGGCGCTGCGTTCGGCCGCGGGACTATAATATGGTCATACCGCATTCCTCGAGGGGCGCTGCAGCGGAATCCCCGCCAGGCTCGAGGAAAGCGGCTCTGTAAAAACGGCGCTCTTAGGGAAGACCTGGTCAATACCACGTTCCCCTCCTCCAGGGACTTATGGCCTTGAGGGT
>CAZOTG010000198.1:1489-4726 GCA_964582585.1 uncultured Chromatiaceae bacterium
GCGCTCTTAGATATTTTGGGAGATCACTATGAACGCTGTTGTTAAACCCACCGGGGATTTCAAGGTCACCGACCTCAAACTGGCCGACTGGGGCCGCAAAGAACTCAACATCGCCGAGACCGAGATGCCGGGCTTGATGGCGCTGCGCGAGGAATACGGTGCCAGCAAGCCCTTGAAGGGCGCACGCATCGCCGGCTCGCTGCACATGACCATCCAGACCGCGGTACTGATCGAGACTCTCACCGCCCTGGGCGCCGAAGTGCGCTGGGCCTCGTGCAACATCTTCTCCACCCAGGACCACGCCGCCGCCGCCATTGCGGCCAGCGGCGTACCGGTATTTGCCCACAAGGGCGAATCGCTGGATGAATACTGGGACTACAGTCACCGCATCTTCGAATGGCACGACGGCGGCACACCCAACATGATCCTCGACGACGGCGGTGACGCCA
This sequence comes from uncultured Chromatiaceae bacterium, assembly GCA_964582585.1. Taxonomy (GTDB): domain Bacteria; phylum Pseudomonadota; class Gammaproteobacteria; order DRLM01; family DRLM01; genus JARRQJ01. Next base: position 1,939 of record CAZOTG010000198.1, read on the forward strand.
CGTTGTTGCTGATCCTGGGCGCCAAGGCCGAGAAAGATCCCTCCGTGATCGCCAAGCCCACCAATGATGAAGAGCGCGCCCTGTTCGCCGCCATCAAGAAGCGTTTGGAGACCCAGCCGGGCTGGTATTCCAAGACCCTGGCCAATATCCAGGGCGTCACCGAAGAGACCACCACCGGCGTGCACCGCCTCTACCAGATGCAGAAAGAGGGCGGCCTGCCCTTCCCCGCCATCAACGTCAACGACTCGGTAACCAAATCCAAGTTCGATAACCTGTACGGCTGCCGCGAATCGCTGATGGATGGCATCAAGCGCGCCACCGACGTCATGGTCGCCGGCAAGATCGCCGTGATCCTGGGCTACGGCGACGTGGGCAAGGGCTGCGCCCAGGCCTTCCGCGGTCTCGGCGCCACGGTGTGGGTCACCGAGATCGATCCCATCTGCGCCCTGCAGGCCGCCATGGAAGGCTATCGCGTGGTTACCATGGACGAGGCCGCCGACAAGGCCGACATCTTCGTCACCGCCACCGGGAACCTGGGCGTCATCACCCATGACCACATGGTTAGCATGAAGAACAACACCATCGTCTGCAACATCGGTCACTTCGATTCCGAGATCGAGGTCGCCGGCATGCGCCAGTACCAATGGGAAAACATCAAGCCCCAGGTGGACCACATTATCCTTCCCAACGGCAATCGCATCATCCTGCTGGCGGAAGGCCGCCTGGTGAACTTGGGGTGCGCCACCGGCCATCCCAGCTTCGTGATGTCCAACTCATTCACCAACCAGGTACTGGCACAGATCGAGCTGTTCAAATACGGCAGCAAGTACCAGAAACAGGTCTACGTTCTGCCCAAACACCTGGATGAGAATGTGGCGCGCCTGCACCTGAAAAAGATCGGCGCCAACCTGACGACCCTCAGCCAGGAACAGGCCGACTACATCAACGTCCCGGTGGAAGGGCCTTACAAGCCGGATCATTATAGATACTAAAAGCAGAGGAAAGGGAAAAGAGAAAAGAGCAAAGTAAAAGCAAAAGTGGACTGGCCTCGTTATCGAAGATGCCAGCCCCTTTTCTCTTTGCTCTTTACACTTTTCTCTGATTTTATATGGACTCTCAAAAAAAATACCCCAAGGCCTACAGTGTTGAGTTCTTTCCGCCCAAGTCGGAGGAAAGCGCCGCGAAGCTGCGCGATACCTGCGCCAAGCTCGCACCGCTCAAGCCCTGTTTCGCCTCGGTGACCTTCGGCGCCGGTGGTTCGACTCAGGAACGCACCTTCGACACCGTGCGGGAGATCAAGCAGAACACCGGCCTCGACGTGGCACCGCACCTGTCCTGCATCGGATCCACCCGTGACAACATTCGCAGCATCTTGAACGACTATAAGGCGCAGGGTATCCGCCACATCGTGGCATTACGAGGTGACATGCCCTCGGGGATGCGCGAGGCCGGCGAGTTCCGCTACGCCAACGAACTGGTGGAATTCATCCGCGCTGAGACCGGCGATCATTTCTTCATCGAAGTGGCCGCCTATCCCGAGGTCCACCCCCAGGCCGCCAACGCCCAGGCGGATCTGCTCAACTTCAAGCGCAAGGTGGAGGCCGGCGCCGACGGCGCCATGACCCAATATTTCTACAACCCGGAGGGCTTTTTCCGCTTCGTGGAAAGCTGCGAGAAACTCGGTCTGGACCTGCCCATCGTACCGGGCATCATGCCCATCACCAATTATGTGCAACTGGCACGCTTCTCCGACGCCTGCGGCGCAGAGATCCCGCGTTGGCTGCGTAAGCGCCTGGAGGCCTTCGGCGACGACATGAAGTCGTTACGCGCCTTCGGCCTGGACGTCACCATCAAGCTGTGCAACGACCTGCTGGCGGGTGGCGCCTCGGGACTGCACTTCTACACCATGAACCAGGCGGGACCGACGCTGGCGATCTGGCGGGAGCTGGGTCTCAAGAACGATTGACGTCAGACGGAACGGCGATGCCTACATTACGCGGTGACGCATCGCGTTCTTACCGGCATGCTTGACCTCGTACATCAGGGTATCGGCCAGCTTGAGCGCCTCATCCACGTTGACTCTGACCTTCCGCAATGTGATCACGCCGATACTGAAACTTACCGGCCAGCCGCCCGCGGCCACCCGGGCGTCCAGCTGTTGCCGCAGTTTGGCGATTACCGCCTCGCCGCCCTCCGCCTCCGTGGCGGGCAGAACGATGCCGAACTCGTCACCGCCGAGGCGCGCCGCATAATCCGTGGCGCGCATCGCCTGGGTGAATATCCCGCCTATGGCCTGCAGTAATTTATCGCCCTCGCCGTGGCCCTGAGTATCGTTGACCGCCTTGAAATTGTCGACATCGATATAGGCTAAAGTCAGGGCGGTGGACGAGCGCAGCGCTAAATCGATACTGCGCTGCAACTCCAGGCGAAAGGCGCGCCCATTGAGCAGGCCCGTCAGGACATCGCTGCGCGCCAGTTCGTATTCCACCCGCATTTGCCGTTTGAGCAGGATCAGCAGGTACGCGGTGATAACGAAAAAGCCCAAACGGACCAGGGCATTCCATATCGCGATGAGATTGGAGCTATAGACATGTCCCGCGACCTGATCGATGGCGAACCAGGCGCAGGCGGACAGCACGGCGACGGCCATACCCACGCGCTTATTGCCATACCACGCTGCCAAGGCAACGGGGACCAAATAAAACAGGGAAAAGGAAATCTCATAGCTGGTGAGGTGATCCAATAGCGCGGTCAATCGGGAGGGTACTTCGGCGCTACTATCGAAACC
>CAZOTG010000199.1:0-4720 GCA_964582585.1 uncultured Chromatiaceae bacterium
GTTGGGGCCTTGCTTGTTTGTCCTGTTGTTGATCCTGCCCGCGCCCGCCGATATGCCGCCGTCGGGCATGAAGGTGGCGGCCGTGACGGTGTTGATGGCGGTGTTCTGGATCATGGAGGCGATTCCCCTGGCGGCCACGGCCCTGGTGCCCATCGCCTTGTTTCCGTTGCTGGGGGTGATGCCCACCGCCAAGGTGACGGAATCCTACGCCAATCACCTGATCTATCTCTTCATGGGCGGGTTCCTCATCGCGGCGGCCATCGAGAAATGGCAGCTGCACCGGCGCATCGCCCTGCACACGGTGCGGATGGCGGGCGTGTCGCCCAACCGGATCGTGCTGGGCTTCATGCTGGCCACGGCATTTCTGTCGTGTTGGATCAGCAATACCGCGGCGGCGATGATGATGGCCACCATCGGCATCGCCCTGCTCCATCAATTGGGCGGTGCCATTGGCGCGGCCACGGAGCAAGGTGAAGCCGGCCGCTCGAATTTCGGCACGGCCTTGATGCTGGGCATTGCCTATGCCGCCTCCATCGGCGGTGTGGCGACCTTGATCGGCACCCCGCCCAACGCCATCCTCGCGGGGATCGTGGAAAAGCGCTATGGCATCGTCATCGGCTTCGCCCAGTGGCTGGAGTTCGCCGCGCCCCTGGCGGTGGTGATGCTGATGGCGACCTGGTATTACCTGACCCGCATCGCCTTCCGCAGCGAAGTGCGCGAACTGCCGGGGGGCAAGGCCGTGATCGCGGAGCAATTGGCGGCGCTGGGTCCCATGAGCCGCCAGGAGCGGCGGGTCCTCGGGGTGTTCCTGCTGGTGGTGGCGGCGTGGTTGTTCCGCGGCCTGCTGGATATTCCGGCGCTGTCCCGGGTGACCGACTCCAGCGTGGCCATCACCGGCGCCCTGCTGCTGTTCGTGATCCCGGCGGATTGGCGTAAGGGCGAATTCCTGCTGGATTGGCAGACCGCGGTGCGCATCCCCTGGGATATCATCATCCTGTTCGGCGGCGGCTTCGCCCTGGCCAACGCCTTCGCGGCCGGCGGCCTGACCGAGTGGCTGGGCAATCAACTGTCATTTTTGCACGGGGCGGGTGTGGTTATTATCACCCTGGCGGTGGTGTTGCTGGTGATCTTTCTCACCGAAGTGACGTCTAACACCGCGACGGCCTCATTGATGTTGCCTATCATGGGTGGCTTCGCGGTGGCGGCGGATATCCCGCCGCTGCCCCTCATGGCGGGGGCGGCGCTGGCATCGTCCTTCGCCTTTATGCTGCCGGTGGCAACGCCGCCCAACGCCATCATTTTCAGCAGCCGTCAGGTGAGTATCCCGCAAATGGCGCGGACGGGTCTGTGGCTGAACTTGGCGGGGGCGCTGTTGATTACCTTGTTGGTGACGGGTTTCTATAAAGAACTCGCGGCTTAATATAATGGGTCAAAGATCAAGCGGCCCGATGATATTGACTCTAACGCTAAGGAGCCTCTGATCAATTCGTTTTTGTCATTTCGGCCGAAGGGACTTGTGCCCTATGGGTAGAAATCTTGCATATCGCTGATAATATAAAAGCCTGTAGCGGAAGATTTCTCGCTAACACTCGAAATGACAAATTCATCAGAGGCTCCCTAAGGAGATGATTATCAAACCGCCATCCCTTGAACAGCGGGATCGCCAGGGCACGTCGGGTTTTGCCCTGTTCGCCCTGGGATTTCGGCCGTTTTTTCTGTGCGCCGGCTTGATCGCCGTGGTGGTCATGGCGGTGTGGCTGTTGGGATACACCAAGCGCAATCCGCTGTTGACCTATTACGGCTCCAGCGGTTGGCACGCCCATGAGATGCTGTTCGGCTACATGGTGGCGGTCATCGCCGGCTTTTTGCTGACGGCGGTGCGCAATTGGACCCATATGGAGACACCCCGCGGTATGATGCTCGCCGCGCTGGTGGCGTTGTGGTTGGCGGGCCGGGTAGTGCCGGTACTGTCGGGTGTCCCGCCCTGGCTGGTGGCCCTGGTAGATTTCTCCTTTTTGCCCGTGCTTACTATCACCTTGGCAGTGCCGCTGTTGCGGGCGGGGCGCCGCAAGGATCTCTCCATCCTCGCGCTGCTGGTGGTGTTGATCGGGGCCAATGCCCTGGTGCACAGCGAGTGGCTGCATTTCACCATGGATACCGCGCGCCTCGGCGTAGTGGTGGCCATCTATGCCCTGGTGCTGTTGATCACCCTCATCGCCGGGCGGGTGATCCCGTTTTTCATCGAGGGCGGTCTCGGCGAAGGCGCGGCGCAGAAACGCCCGGTGATCGAGTATGCCAGCGTGATCGTGGTGATCCTCCTGGCCCTGGCCGATCTCTTTTCCCCTTCCGTCAAGGCGGTGGTGGTGTGCGCGTACGTGGCGGCTGCGGTACATACTTGGCGCTGGTTCGGCTGGTTTTCAAAAGGCGTATGGTCGCAGCCGCTGCTGTGGGCGTTGATGCTGGGGTATGCCTGGCTGATCGTGGGCTTCGTGTTGCTGGCTATTTCCTACAGCGATCATATCTCTCACATGCTCGCCTTTCACGGCTTTATGGTGGGGGGCTTCGGCGGCCTGACCCTGGGAATGATGGCGCGGGTCGCCCTGGGCCATACCGGACGGCCGCTGCGGGTCTCGCCGCTGGTGGTGATGTCGTTCATGATGCTGAACGTCGCCGCGGTGGTGCGTATCGCGGGGCCGCTGTCGTCGGCGCGTTACGCCCAGGTGCTGATCATCGCCGCCGGCGCCTTGTGGATAACCAGCTTTGTCTTGTTTTTGCTGGTTTACGCACCCATTCTTATGCAGCCCCGGGTCGATAACCGCTCCGGGTAAGTTTAGTGATTTCTTCCCATCGAGTGGGAGGGTCGGAGGTGAACGTGAAGCGGCCTGTCAGTTTTTTTGCGATAGTCCTGTGCCTGGTTCCCTGCCTTGTCGCGCCGGCGGCTCAGGCGTCCACGGAGCGGCTGGCCTATCGGGACCAGGAGATAGTCATCGACGGCGAGCGCCGGACGGTACGGGTACCGGAAGCTTATCGCTTGGAACTGCTGACCACGGACCTAGATGAGCCGCGCCTGATGAACTTTGCCGACAACGGCGATCTGTTCATGGGTTCCAAGGCCGGTTATGTGTATCGCCTGCCGCCGCCTTACACCTCCCCTGGGATCTTTGTAACCCTGCGTGGCTATCCCCACAGTGTGGCGTTCAGGAAGAACGAGATACTCATTGCGCGCACCAATGGCTTGTATTCCGCACCCTATACTGCCGGTCAAGAGCAGGTGAGTCACGATTCCGTAAAGTTATTGGCCGCCTTGCCCGGCGGTTTCGGGCACAACAGCCGCACCGTGGCGGTCGGTCCCGATGGGCGGGTGTACGTCAGCCTGGGCATCAGCAGCAACTGCAGCGATCAATATCTCGATGACAGCTATCCGTTTGATGACCGCCGCGGCGGCATCATGGTATTGCATGAAGGGAAGGGCAAGGCGAGCTGGGAGCCCTATGCCTCGGGGCTGCGCAATCCCGTGGGCTTCGACTGGCAGCCGCAGACCGGCGTGATGTACGCCACCAATAACGGCCCGGATCACTGGGGCTATGATCTGCCGCCGGAATATTTCAGCCGCATCGAACCCGGTTCGTTTCATGGCATGCCGTGGTTTCAATACGACGGCAAGCATATTAAACGCGATGATTGCGTGAAGAGTGCACCACCGCGGCCTATCCAGGATGTGAAGATTCCGGTTGCGACCTTTCCGTCGCGTAACGCGCCCTTGGGCATGGTCTTCGTGCCTCGCGGCGCCATGGACAAGACGCTGGAATTCGATGCCGTGGTGGCCTTGCACGGTTCCTGGGGTACGCGGCCCAGCGGCGGATTTTTCGGGGATAGAGCCACGCGGCGGCCACCGAAGATCGTCGCGGTGCGTTTCAAGGATGGGAAGGCGCAGCGGGTCGATGACCTGATCACCGGCTTTCAGGAGGCGGACGGCAAACGCTGGGCGCGGCCAGCGGGCGTGGCGATCGGTCCGGATGGCGCGCTGTATTTCACCAGCGACAGCGGCGTCAACGGGCTGTTTCGGTTGAAGCGTATCGATCATTGAGGGTGCTTGGTGTTTTCTCATCCCAGTCGGTATAGTCACCGCCATGTCAGGCAATAAAACAGTCTCCTTGGTGCTGGGCAGCGGCGGCGCGCGCGGGCTGGCCCACATCGGCGTCATAGAACAGCTTGTACACAGCGGTTTCGAGATCAAGAACATCGCCGGCTCTTCCATGGGGGCCTTGATCGGCGGCATCTATGCCATGGGCAAGCTCGATGTCTATACCCGCTGGGTGACGGCGCTGGAGCGCAGCGACGTCATTCGCCTGCTCGATCTGTCCTTCGGGCGCAACGGGTTGATCAAGGGTGATCGTATTATTTCGGTGTTGAAGTCCCTGATCGGCGACGCCAACATCGAAGATCTGCCGATCCACTTTACCGCCGTGGCCACCGATCTCGAACAAGAAAAGGAGGTATGGCTCTCCGACGGCCCGTTGTTCGACGCCATTCGCGCCTCGATCGCCATCCCCACCATCTTCACGCCTCATCAATATCGGGGCAGGCAGTTTCTCGACGGCAGTCTGATCAACCCCATTCCCATCGCACCGACGCTCCATGACAATACCGACCTGACCATCGCCGTCAATCTGAGCGGCAAAGCCCAGCCCCGCGCCAAGGCCAAGAAAGCGGCCAAGAC
>CAZOTG010000200.1:0-2171 GCA_964582585.1 uncultured Chromatiaceae bacterium
GCGGCAAGATGCTGGAGGCGGCGCGCGAGGCCGTGGCGAGTACGTCGCAGCGGCCGTTGTTGATCGGGGTCACGCTGCTCACCAGCCTGGATGACGACGATCTGCGCGACATCGGCATCGGCGGCACAGTGGAGGATCAAGTGGTGCGCCTGGCGGGACTGGCGCAGCAAACCGGCCTGGACGGCGTAGTATGTTCGGCGCAGGAGGCGCGCTCGCTGCGGGTGCGCTACGGGCCGGGATTCTGTCTGGTGACGCCGGGCATTCGCCCCGCCGGCGCCGCCACGCAGGACCAGCGCCGTGTCATGACTCCAGCGGAGGCCTTGCAGGCCGGGGCGGACTACCTGGTCATCGGCCGTCCCATCACCCAGGCCCCCGATCCCCAGCAGGCCTTGGCGGCCATCGAGGCCGAGATCGCTTCGGCACCTTGATTTAGCTTTCCAAAATGCTAGGCTGTTACCCGGCGGCAGGAAGCTGCCAGGAAGGAGATATCGTTGCAATTATCTCCAGGGAGAGTTCCAACTAGGAAGGAGACTTAAGGATGAGACTTTTTAGGAATATTCTGCTTGTCTTGATGCTGTGTTTTGCCGGCATTGCCGGTGCGGCCGATGAGGTGAACATCAACACGGCCGACGCCGAAACCTTGATGACTATCTTGAAGGGGGTCGGCCCGGAAAAGGCGGCCGCCATCGTCGACTATCGAAATATGAACGGCCCGTTCAAGAACGCCGACGAATTGATGCAGGTAAAAGGCATCGGCAAGAAGCTCATCGACATGAACCGCGAGAAGATCACCGTTGGGGAAGCCGAGCCGGGGCGTTGATAACGAGGAGGAGTTGAATTTTTTGGGCGCCTTTATGGCGCCCGTTTTTTTTGGGGGAGACGACGGCGGGTGGACGAAATTCGGGCGGCATGACGTGATGGAACCGCACGAATTCCAATTCGACCCAGAGGCTGGCAAGGGCCCGCTAATCCAGTTTTTTACCGGTTCCGACGTTAAGTTTGCTATCATTGCGGGTTTATAAAAGTGCCCTGAAGGTAGTGAAGATTGAATATCAAGAATATATTGCAACCCGTTGTTTTGTCTGGTGGTTCTGGTACCCGTCTCTGGCCCCTGTCCCGGGAACATTACCCTAAGCAATTGTTGGCCTTCGCCGGGGATCGTTCCTTGCTGCAGGAGACGGTACTGCGCGCCGGGCAGAGTGCGCCGGATGCCGCCGCACCCATTATCGTCTGTAACGAACAGCACCGTTTTTTGGTTGCGGAGCAGGTGCGTGAGCTGGGCAAGACCCCGGCCGGGATCATCCTGGAGCCGGTGGGGCGCAACACGGCACCGGCCTTGACGCTGGCGGCGCTGGCCATCGAACGGCAGGGCCAGGATCCGGTGATGCTGGTGATGCCGGCCGATCACGTGATCCGCGATCAACAGGCCTTTGCCGGGGCGTTGGCCGAGGCCGCGGCACTGGCGGAGGCGGGTTATCTGGTGACCTTCGGGATCGTACCGACTGCACCGGAGACGGGTTACGGCTATATCAAGCTGGGGGCGGCGTTGTCGGGTGACGGCGGTAAGGCGCGTGGAGTCGCAGCCTTTGTGGAGAAACCGGACCTGCCGACGGCACAGGCCTACTTGGATTCAGGCGAGTATCTGTGGAACAGCGGGTTGTTCATGATGCGCGCCTCCGTGTGGCTGCAGGCCATCGGCAAGTTTCAGCCCGACATCCTGGCGGCGTGCCGCCGGGCCATGGAGGAAGGCGAGGCAGACCGGGATTTTTATCGCGTCGGTAAGGATGCCTTCAGCGCTTGCCCCAGTGATTCCATCGACTATGCGGTGATGGAGAAGGTGGCGGCGGCGGGCAAGGGTGATTTAAAGGTAGCGGTGGTGCCCTTGGATGCGGGATGGTCCGATGTGGGGGCCTGGTCCGCGATTTGGGAGGTGAGCGTCCCGGATGCCGATGGCAATGTGTCCAGGGGCGATGTGCTGACCCATGCTACCCGCAATAGTTTGTTATTCGCCGAACACCGTCTGGTGGCCGGGGTGGGCCTGGAGGACATGGTGGTAGTGGAGACCGCCGATGCGGTGATGGTGGCCCATAAGAGCCAGGCACAGGAGGTCAAGCAGATCGTGGATCGCCTCAAGGCACCGAATCGCAGCGAACGGCTGACTCATCGCCTGG
>CAZOTG010000200.1:2181-4704 GCA_964582585.1 uncultured Chromatiaceae bacterium
GTGTACCGGCCGTGGGGCACCTATGAGGGTATCGATGCGGGGAATCGTTTTCAGGTGAAGCGCATCGTGGTGAAACCGGGCGAGGCCCTGTCCCTGCAGATGCATCATCATCGCGCAGAGCATTGGGTGGTGGTGCGCGGTACGGCGCGGGTGACCCACGGCGAGGAGGTCTTTTTGTTGTCGGAAAACCAGTCGACCTATATCCCCATCGGAGAGACGCACCGCTTGGAAAATCCTGGAACGATCCCGCTGGAGATTATCGAAGTACAGTCCGGCAGCTATCTGGGCGAGGATGACATCGTGCGTTTCGAGGATGTGTACGGGCGGAAGGAGAAATAAGATCCAAACAACTCCGGCCTGTAGGCCGTAGGTTGTCGCCAACTGCTACTTAAATTGTTACAGGATGTAATTCCAAACGGAATGAGATCGTGAAGATACTGATCACAGGGGGCGCCGGTTTCATCGGATCGGCCGTGGTGCGGCAATTCATCAACGAAACCGACGCCACGGTCGTCAATGTGGACAAGCTGACCTATGCCGGCAATTTGGAGTCGGTGGCGGAGGTGTCAGACAGTCCGCGTTATCATTTTGAAAAAGTCGATATCTGCGATGCGGCCGCGGTGCAGCGCCTGTTCACGGAATATCAGCCCGATGCCGTGATGCACCTCGCCGCGGAATCCCATGTGGACCGCTCCATAGACGGTCCGGCGCAGTTCATCGAGACCAACATCGTCGGGACCTATACCTTGCTCGAGACGGCGCGAACCTATTGGCAAGGCCTGGAGGGCGAGGCCAAGGCGGGTTTCCGCTTCCACCACATCTCTACCGACGAGGTCTACGGCTCCCTGGGAATGGAAGGCTATTTCACGGAAGAGACGCCATACCAACCTAGTTCGCCCTATTCGGCCAGCAAGGCGGCGTCGGATCATTTGGCGAGGGCCTGGCATCATACCTATGGTCTGCCGGTGGTGACGACCAACTGCTCAAATAACTATGGGCCCTATCATTTTCCGGAAAAGCTGATCCCGTTGGTGATCATCAAGGCCCTGCAAGGGGAGCCGCTGCCGGTATACGGCAAGGGCGACAATATCCGCGATTGGTTGTATGTGGAAGACCATGCCCGCGCCTTGCGGCTGGTGCTGGAAAAGGGGCGCGTGGGGGAGACTTACAACATCGGCGGGCACAACGAACGCACCAACCTCGAAGTAGTCGAAACGATCTGCGCGTTGCTGGATGAACTGGCACCGGATGCGCGGTTTGCGCCGCGTTCCTCGCTGATCAATTTCGTGGCGGACCGGCCGGGGCACGACAAGCGCTATGCCATCGATGCCGGGAAGATAGCACGGGAATTGGGTTGGAAACCTCAGGAAACCTTCGAGTCGGGGCTTCGCAAGACGGTGCAGTGGTATTCGGACAATCGAACCTGGTGGCAGCACGTGCTGGATGGAACTTATCGCGGCGAGAGGCTGGGCTTGTCCGCGGCGGGCAGGGGTGGTCATGGTGAATGACATGAAACCCATGACTATCCTGGTGACCGGCGCGGGTGGGCAACTGGGCTCGGAACTGATGCGCCGTGCCCCGCGCGCCGATGTTATGGCGATTGGCTTGTCGAGCGCGGATCTCGACATCACCGATGCACGGGCGGTGCAAGAGCAAGTGATTCAGAGCGGGGCGACGGTCGTGGTCAATGCAGCGGCCTATACCGCCGTGGACAAGGCGGAGTCGGAGCCGGCGCTGGCCTATGCGGTCAACCGCGACGGTACCGCCCATCTTGCCGCGGCCTGCGCCGAGGCGAGAATTCCCATCATCCATGTCTCGACGGATTATGTGTTTGACGGGACCAAAAATGCTCCCTATACGGAAGAAGATCCCGTTCACCCCATGAGCATATACGGCGCCAGCAAGGAGGCGGGCGAGCAGGCACTGCGGGAAATTTGGCCGCACCATGTCATTCTACGCACCGCGTGGGTATACAGCCCTTTCGGGCACAACTTCGTCAAGACCATGTTGCGCCTGGCGCAGGAACGTGACAGCTTGAGGGTAGTGGCGGATCAGCAGGGCAGCCCCACGGCCGCGGGCGATCTCGCCGAGGCTATTTTGCGTATCGTGCGGCGCATCGGAGCCGGGGGGAATGTTACGTGGGGCACCTACCACTACTGCGGCGCGGGGAATACCACATGGCATGGATTTGCAGAGGCTATCATACAATTGGCCGCGCCTGCGCTGGGGCATACCGTAGAGGTAATTCCCATCACCACCACCGAATACCCAACGCCGGCCCGGCGACCGGCCAATTCAGTGCTGGACTGCAGTCGCATCCGCGAGCAGTTTGATATCCAGCCGCGCCCCTGGCGCGAGTCCTTGAAAGAGGTTATGACAGAATTGTTGGGGACTCATGGAAGCTAAGGAGCCTGTAATTAGCCTTTTTTTGTCATTTCGACCAAAGGGAGAAATCTTGAGACGTCTTGTTCCGGCTGGTGCCACTGAAATAAGATTTCTCGCTGGCGCTCAAAATGACACATT
>CAZOTG010000201.1:0-4677 GCA_964582585.1 uncultured Chromatiaceae bacterium
CCACCGGCTTGCGCACCTGGGCGCGGATATATTCCGCCGCCGCTTCCTCGGCGGTGCCGCCGATCTCGCCGACCATAATAATTCCTTTAGTTTTACGGTCTTGCTCGAAAAGATTAAGGCACTCTATGAAGTTGGTACCCTGGATGGGATCGCCGCCGATCCCCACGCAGGTACTCTGCCCCAGACCGTTCTGGGTGGTCTGGAACACCGCCTCGTAGGTGAGGGTGCCGGAGCGGGACACGATGCCGATGGAGCCCGGTTTGTGAATCGCCGCCGGCATGATGCCGATCTTACATTCCCCGGGAGTGATGACGCCCGGACAGTTGGGACCGATGAGACGGGCGTCATAGGATTTCAAGGCGGCCTTGACCTTGAGCATATCGATCACCGGGATGCCCTCGGTGATACAGACGATGGTCTTGATGCCCGCGTCCGCCGCCTCGAGGATGGCGTCCGATGCATAAGGCGCCGGCACATAGATCATGGACGCATCGGCCTCGGTGGCCCGCACCGCGTCGCGTACCGTATCGAACACCGGCAGGTCGAGATGGGTCTGGCCGCCCTTGCCGGGGGTTACGCCGCCCACCAATTGGGTCCCGTACTCCAAGGCCTGCTGGGAATGGAAGCTGCCCTGCTTGCCGGTGAAGCCCTGGCAGATCAGCCGCGTATTCTTATTCACCAGGATCGCCATCAGCCCCGGCCTCCCCCTGCCAGCTTCACTACCTTCTGCGCCGCGTCGGTAAGGCCCTCCGCGGTGGTAATGGCGAAGCCGCTGTTGCGCAGCATGGTCTTGCCCTGCTCCACGTTGGTCCCCTCCAGGCGCACCACCACCGGCACCGTCACGTGCACCTCCTCCACCGCCTTGATGATCCCTTCGGCAATGAGATCGCAGCGCACGATGCCGCCGAAGATATTCACCAGCACCGCCTTCACTTTGTCATCGGAGAGAATCAGCTTGAAGGCCTCGGCCACTCGTTCCGCGGTGGTGCCTCCGCCCACGTCCAGGAAATTGGCCGGCTCGCCGCCGTGCAGCTTGATGATGTCCATGGTGGCCATGGCCAGACCGGCGCCGTTCACCATGCAGGCAATGGTACCGTCTAAGGGGATGTAATTGAGCCCGTGTTCCTGTGCGAGGAGTTCTTTTTCATTCTCCTGGGTAGGATCCTTCAACTTCATCAGTTCGGGTTGGCGAAACAGGGCGTTGTCGTCGAGATTGATCTTGGCGTCCACCGCCAGCAATTCACCTTCACCGGTCACCACCAGGGGATTGATCTCCACCAGGCTGGCGTCCTGCTCCATGAACAGGCGATACAGACCGCTCATCACCTTACTCAAGGCCTGAAACTGATTCACGTCTAGCTGCAGAGAGAATCCAACCTGGCGCCATTCATAGGGCTGCAAACCCACCACCGGATCCACGGCCAGGGTGAGTATCTGATCGGGCTGGGAAGCGGCCACCTGTTCGATGTCCATGCCCCCCACCGCCGAGGCCATGAACACCACCCGTTCGCGGGCGCGATCGATGACGGCGCCCAGATACAGTTCCCGCGCCACCTCCGACACCGGCTCGATCAATACATAACTGACGGGTAGACCCTCCGGTATGGTCTGATGGGTCACCAGCCGCGAACCGAGCATGGCCGACACGGTGCGTTCCAATTCCTGCAGGCCCTCCACGATCTTCACCCCGCCGGCCTTGCCCCGCCCACCGGCGTGGACTTGCGCCTTTACCACCCAGCGCTCGCCCCCCAGGTGACTGGCGATGGCCCGGGCCTGTTCCTCGCTCTCCGCGGCACCGCCGCGGGGCACGGGGATGCCGTAGCTAGCAAAAAGCTGCTTGGCCTGAAATTCATGGAGGTTCATGGGGTGCCTTCGGCAGTTTCGAGTTTAAAGTTTCGGGTTTCGAGTTTTATCGTTACGCAATGTATAGCAAGACTCGAGCCTTGCAAGATTATTCTTGCCACTCGCTACTCGCCACCCGCTAGTTATTTTTAGAACGGTATATCGTCATCGAAATCGCCGGCGGTCTCCGTGGCGGGTGCTGATTCCTTCTGCCAGTTCCCCGAAGAACCCTCGCGGGCCTGGGGCGCCCCACCGCCGCCGCCCTTGCTGTCCAGCATCTGCATCTCACCGGCGACGATCTCCGTGGTGTAACGATCCCGGCCTTCCTTGTCCTGCCACTTGCGGGTGCGCAGGCTGCCTTCCACGTAGACCTTGGACCCCTTCTTAAGGTATTCTCCAGCAATCTCAGCTAAGCGATTGAAAAATACCACGTTATGCCACTCGGTGCGCTCCTGCTGCTCGCCGCTCTGCTTATCTTTCCACGACTCGCTGGTAGCGATGGTGACATTGGTCACCGCCGACCCGCTGGGCATGTAGCGCACCTCCGGGTCTTTGCCCAGATTGCCGATTAATATGACCTTGTTGACCCCTCTTGCCATGTTCGCACCCTAACTTGCTAAGCCCGCGGCTCAAAGCCAAAGCTTACCGCTTCAGACCCACTCTTCTCCAGCTTTTTCGTTCAGGACTGGGCTGCGGAAAAGCCGCGCAGGGCGTCCAGGTCGAGCTTGGTCTTGTCCACCTTCAAATAGGCCACGCCCTCTTCCACGATCACCACCGCCTCGGCCACCCCCGGCACCTCCAGCAACTGTTCCGCCAGCACACTGGCCTCGGCCTGGCTGACCTTGCCCACCTGCAGCAGGTGACTGCTCAGGTAGCGGGGAGGACGCATGGTGCCCGCCACCCCCAGCCACAGGGCCGCCGCCAGCATGCCCATGGCGAACACCCAGGCGATGCCCTCCGCGCCCAGCAACCAGCCGCCCAGGGAACCGCCGCAGAAGGCCCCCAGGAACTGGGAGCTGGAATAGACACCCATGGCCGTACCCTTCTTATCGGGGGGCGCCATCTTGGCGATGAGGGAAGGCAGGGTGGCCTCCAGGAGATTGAAGGCGATGAAGAACAGC
The DNA here is from genome assembly GCA_964582585.1 of uncultured Chromatiaceae bacterium. Lineage (GTDB taxonomy): Bacteria > Pseudomonadota > Gammaproteobacteria > DRLM01 > DRLM01 > JARRQJ01. Next base: position 2,964 of record CAZOTG010000201.1, read on the forward strand.
AGCAGGCCGGCGATAAGCCCGGCAAGGTGCCGATACTCGGCCATGAATACCAGTTCGGCGATCACCAGCACCGCGATGGCGCTGACGAAGACCTGTTTCATCTTGCGGCGCTTCTCGGCGATGATCACGAACGGTACCATCACCGCCAGGGCGATGAGCATCACCACCAGGTACACGATCCAGTGCTGACCCGGAGGCAGTCCGGCGTCGTCGCGCAGGGCCAGGGGCACCACCACGAAGGTGGAGGTGAGCAGCAGATGCAGGGCGAACACCCCGAAGTTGAGGCGCAGCAATTCGGTGTTTTTCAGGACCGGCCCGAAATCGGCGAGCACCGGCTCGGCGTCGTGATGGACGCGGCTGGTGGCCGGCGTGGGGACCCACAGATACAGCACGGCGATGGCCACCAGGGCCATCACCGCCGTCAGCCAGAAGATGCCGGGCACGCCGCCCATCCAGTGGCTGAGGATGGGACCGAGCACCAGGGCCACGGTGAAGGACATGCCGATGCTGGCGCCGATGGTGGCCATGGCCTTGAGGCGGTGCTCCTCCCGGGTGAGGTCGGCGGCCAGGGCCATCACCGCGGCGGCGATGGCGCCGGCACCCTGCAGAGCCCGGCCCAGGATCACCCCGTAGATGGAATCGGACATGGCCGCCACCACGCTGCCCAGGGCGAAGATCACCAACCCCAAAGTAATGATGGGCTTGCGGCCGAAGCGGTCGGACAGCATCCCGAAGGGGATGCCCAGGATCGCCTGGGTCAGGCCGTAGATACCGATGGCCAGACCGAACAGGGCGTGGGTAGAACCCTTGAGGTTTTCAGCGTAAAGGGCGAACACCGGCAGGATCATGAACAACCCCAGCATTCGCGTGGAAAAAATGGCGGCAAGGGAAAACGCGGCGCGTTTTTCCGTGGAGGTCATGCTTGCATTATTCACTGGGCGATACTCACTTTGGCATCAACTACGCAGGACGGGTATATTAACAGGTTACTCTCGAATGCGGAAAACTCAGGATGGATTATATTCATATTCGCGGCGCTCGCACCCATAATCTGCAAAATGTCTCATTAGACCTGCCGCGGGACAAAATGATCGTTATCACCGGTCTGTCCGGCTCCGGCAAGTCGTCCCTGGCCTTCGACACTATTTATGCCGAGGGTCAGCGCCGATATGTGGAATCCCTGTCCAGCTACGCGCGGCAATTCCTGTCCATCATGGAAAAGCCCGACGTGGACCACATCGAGGGCCTGTCGCCCGCCATCTCCATCGAGCAGAAATCCACCTCCCACAATCCCCGCTCCACGGTGGGCACGGTCACGGAGATCTACGATTACCTGCGCCTGCTGTTCGCCCGCGCCGGCGAACCGCAGTGCCCGGAACACGGCACGGTGCTCGCCGCCCAGACCGTGAGCCAGATGGTGGATCAGGTGCTGGCCTTGCCCGAGGGCAGCAAGGTGATGCTGCTCGCGCCGGTGGTGCAGGAGCGCAAGGGCGAATATCTCAAGCTCATCGAAGAACTGCGCAGCCAGGGTTACGTACGCGCCCGCATCGACGGTGAAGTGGTGGAGCTGGACGACGCCCCTAAATTGGACCTGCGCAGGAAACACACCATCGAAGTGGTGGTGGACCGCCTCAAGGTACGCGCCGATATTCAGCAGCGCCTGGCCGATTCCTTCGAGACCGCGTTGAACATGGGCGAAGGCGCGGCGAAGATC
>CAZOTG010000202.1:0-4669 GCA_964582585.1 uncultured Chromatiaceae bacterium
ATAGTAACTAGAATCACATGCCATATCCTTCTCCACGGGCCACTATTTTCGCGTAATGAAGTCATGCTATCATTGGTAACACGAATATGCAAATCGTAATACCATAAGTGATCTCAGTAATAATTATTTTAAAAAACATTAACATATTTCTCCAGGGGTTGGATGCACTTACGACAAAACTCTATCTTGTACGAGGGGGGGTGAGATGAGCCTTGCTGAAACGCCAGGCAATGGCTGGCAGGCGGGCGCGTCGTCGCTTCGCCTATCGCAATGAAATCATCCGCCACTCAAGGAGAAATATTCGTGGCATGCTGTTTCGCTCTATGCCTGTAAGGTGGTATGGGATTGATTGACTGCTATGCGTCCTTCGATGAAATGCTGCTAGTCTATGGACAGGCGATAAATGAAGGTGAGCGGAAACGGCGGTAAGCGTGAGTCATGAGGAAAGTGTATGAGTAGTTCGGATAATAAAGAGGGAGAGTTCATTCCCGTCAATATGGCGATTCTTACGGTTTCGGATACCCGCACGGAACAATCGGATACTTCCGGCCGTTTACTGGCGGATCGCCTTGCCACGGCGGGACATCGTTTGATCGAAAAGGTGATCCTCCCGGACGATATCTACCGGATAAGGGCGCTGGTATCGCGGTGGATCGCCGATGCAGGTGTGCAGGCAGTGATCATCACCGGAGGCACCGGCCTGACCGACCGCGACCACACGCCGGAGGCGATTACGCCGCTGCTGGACAAGACCATCGATGGTTTCGGCGAATTGTTTCGCTCCGTCTCTTATCAGGAAATTGGCTCGTCGACGGTACAGTCGCGGGTGTTGGCCGGCGTCGCCAATGGTACCTTTATTTTCTGCATTCCCGGCTCCACCGATGCCTGCCGGCTGGCGTGGGACGCCATACTCAAAGATCAATTGGACAGCCGCACCAAACCCTGTAACTTCGTGCAACTCTTCCCGCGCTTGAAATAAGAATAGGACAGAGTGATCAGCCTCGAACAGATCAGCGGTGCAATCCTGAAGAGGTGCGCTTGCGGCCGTCGTGCGTTTGACGGCGGAAATCGCTTAGTTTAGTCCGCCGTGCTTTATGTAACACCTGCCTTATCCGTCACCAAGGTCAGCCACCGGCCATAAAGTGTATCGGCTACGGTGTTGAGGCGCGCGGCGCGCTGCTCCGCCCCACTGGTCATGGCGTCATGGGATTGCACGCTATCGCCGGGCTGCGCCAATTGCTCACGATAAAGGTCCGCCCATTCCGTGACCATCCCCGCCGTCATCTCCACATGGAATTGCAGGGCCAGCATGGCACCGTGGACGAAGGCCTGGTGGCGGCACCAAATGCTGTGCAATAGAAGCTCGGCGCCCGCCGGTAAGTCGAATGTTTCACCGTGCCAATGGAAGGCCTCGAACTTCTCGGGCAGGTCGCGCAGCCAGGGCGATGAGACGTGGGCCTGCGCCACATCGTGCCAACCGATTTCCCTGACCACGTTGGGATAGACCTTGGCCCCCAAGGCCTTGGCGATGAGTTGGCCGCCCAGGCAGTGGCCCAGCACCGGCAGGCCGCTGTGTCGCGCCTGGCGTATCAAATCGAGTTCGGCGGCAATCCACGGCAAAGGGTCGTTGACGCTCATGGGCCCTCCCATGAACACCAGGCCGCTCATGGCGGTAAGGTCGGCGGGTACGGTATCGCCCTCATCGATGGCAATGATCCGGTAGGGGATGTGGTGGCGGTTTAAAAATTCGCCGAGATAACCGGGGCCTTCGCAGGCGATGTGACGAAAAATGTAAACCGGTTTCATTGTGCGTGCCAACAGCTGCGAACTGAGCATACCTTGCCATAGGAAATCCGGATTTGTCCACGGCCGCCGAGGGACAAGCATGAATATATCGAGAGCGCCGGAACAGGGCGGAATTCGACTTCAAGAAAGGCTTGCGTGCAGCTGGACGCCCCAATTTGGTGCCCGATACAATTCATGACAGTGGCGGACTTCAGCAAAGTTACTTGTTACATCGAGGCAATATCAATGCGTCGAATTCCCCGGCAGATTATGATCTACATCCCGGAACTCAAGGCGCTGATCGGAGAAGGCGTCGCTGATAAAATATCTTAAATAACATAACATTAATAGTGGCAACCGTCGCTCGCCAAGTCGCTCCACGGCAAACTAAAGCTTTCCCGTCGTCCGCCGCTTTATGCGTTGTGGCTGAGCATGCTGTGATATTCATAAAGGTGGACCGGTGAGAAAGGCGCTCAAGGCGAAATTTGACGGACTGATCGTGGTCGATGAGCATGGCGCCATCGAATTCTTGAATCGCAGCGCCCAGGAAATCTTTCATTATGAATCCTCGGATGTGCAGGGCCATAACATCGAGTTGTTGTTGCCGGGTTTGTATCTGGCCAAAGAGTTGGACAGCGGGCAGCGCCCGTACGAAGCGGCCTATGAGGCCAAGGCAAACCGCCGGGACGGTACCACCATCCCGGTGGAGCTGACGCTCAGCGAATCGCAAGGCAGCCGGGGAACTTTCTTTATCATTACGGTACGCGATGCGGGTGATCGCATTACCAAGCGGGCGGCGCTCGAATATCAGGTGGTGTATGACGCCCTCACCGGTTTGGCGAACCGCATCCTGTTTTATGACCGCTTGCAGCAGAACATCCTGACCGGCAAGCGCCTCGGTACCTTCTTTGCCCTCTTTATCATCGATCTCGACGATTTTCATGACATCAATGAACATTACGGTCATTATGCCGGCGATTGCGTATTGCAGCAGGTGGCATCGCGTATTTCCGGGATGTTGCGCGAATCGGATACCGTAGCGCGCCTGGGCGGCGACGAGTTCGCCATCATGTTGCCGACCACGGAATCCGCGGACAAGGCGCACAAAGTTGCCGAAAAATTGCTCAAGATCCTCGCTGAACCCATGGAATTAGAGGGGCAAAATATCGAGCTGAGCGCCAGCATGGGCATCGCCATTTTTCCTACCCATGGCAATGACGTCCAGACCCTTATTCAACATGCCGACCTCGCCATGGGCGCCGTCAAAGGGCGGCAGGACGGTAAAACAGGCGGGCATGCGGATCAATTTACGGAGAAACCTCATAAGCTCAAGCTCAAAAGCGATCTCCATCAATCGCTCGAAAAGGGTGAATTGGTGCTGCATTATCAACCGAAGATCGAGATCAAATCCGGAAAGATGGTGAGCGTGGAGGCCCTGGTGCGTTGGCAGCACCCGGAACATGACCTGTTGAGCCCAGACCAATTTATCCATCTGGCGGAGCAGAGCGGATTCATTCGCCCCCTGGGATTGTGGGTGACCCGCACCGCCCTGGAACAATGCGCCAAGTGGCGGGTGGACGGCTTTCCCATCAATGTCTCGGTGAATCTCTCCATGGCCAATCTCCAGGATGAAGACCTGCCGGATCAGATCCTGGATGTGATCAGCGGTTGCAGCGCCAAGCCGGAATGGCTGGAATTGGAGATTACCGAAAGCGCGGTGATGACCGATCCGCAACGGGTCCTCAAGGTCCTGGATCAGTTGAGCGGCTTCGGTATGCGCCTGGCGATCGACGATTTCGGGACCGGCTATTCCTCCTTGACCCATCTCAAGCAATTGCCGGTGGACGAGATCAAGATCGATAAATCATTCGTGTTGAACATGGCTGAGGATAATGAAGACGGCGTGATCGTGCACGCCGCCATCGATCTTGCCCACAACCTGGGCCTGCAGGTGGTGGCGGAAGGCGTCGTATCCTACAAGGCCTGGTGTTTGCTTTCCGCCTTGGGCTGCGATACGGCGCAAGGCTATTACATCAGCCGCCCCCTCACCGCTGAGCAGCTTACCCGTTGGTTGGTGGAGACGGGTCCCCAGGTCGATTGGTCTCGTTTTTAAGCGTCTCGCCTGTTTTAACCCAGTGACCGAGCTGGCCGTTGTGGTTCTGTACGGCCATTTCCACGCTGTTGAGTGCGCCACTCGCGCCCATGCCCCCCAGCACATAGACCTTGTCGCCGTGGACCGCCAATGAAGTGGCGCTGCGTTCATCATGAAGCGGGGTAGTGAAGGACCAGGGGCCGACGCGGCCCTCGGCATTGAGGGGCGCCATTTCGACACTACGCAGGCGCTTGCGGCCGTCGTGGCCGCCCAGCATATAGATAAATCGATCCATGGCGAAGGCGGCGGCGATGAAGCGCGGCGTCTTGAGGATGGTCTTTTGAATTTCCCAGGGACGCAGACTGCCGTCGCCGGCGATTTGGCTCATCTCCACGTCACCGTAACTGATGGCCTCGCTGCTTTGTTCATGTCCGCCCAGCAGATAGAGTTTGTCACCGAGATAGGTCGCGGAGTGGATGTAACGGTCGACAGTCGCCTGTTCTGGATCGAGCCGCCATTCCGAAAGGGTTCCATCCTTTTTAATGTCGGCGCGTTCTACGGATTTGAGGAAGGACCCGTTATAGCCGCCGATGGCATAGAGAGGATTGTGGTAGACCGCCGTCGGAAAGCCGCGCCGCGGCGTGGTGAGATAGTTGACCCGTTGCCAGGGGCCCAGGCTGCCGTCGGCGTGGATGGGGGCCCGCTCCACCGTGGCGCTGGGTATATTGTCGTGGCCGCGGACCCCGTGGGCGCCGCCGATGGCATAGAGGTAATCACCGGCGATCGCCGCCG
>CAZOTG010000203.1:0-4605 GCA_964582585.1 uncultured Chromatiaceae bacterium
CTTTGCTTCGCGCGCCAAAAAATCCAGCTTGGCGGAATTGAGAATGGGAGAAGACTTATGAAACGGCTGATTAGCATACGGCGAAATTGGGTGCTGGTGATGCTCGCGGCCTTGAGTATGCTGCACGGCTGTGCGTCACACGGCCCACTGATAGGAGACCATCAGTTAACCGTCGATAAGGTATCCTCCGAGCGGGCTGACATCGGTGAGGTCTACGCCCGCAAATCCGGCGGGGGTATTGATGTCGTTGGCAAGGTAAAATTCAAGGAAGCCATGATAGGCACACCGCCGGATCATATCGTGGTCACGGTCATCGACCCTGACGGCAAGGTGTTATACACGACGCATGTCGGCTATTACCGCTACGGTAGGCCCACCAAACAATCCGATAGCTTCAACTTTTCCTTGACTATTCCCTTGGCTCCGCCCAAGGGAAGTACTTTGCGGCTGGTGAATGAGGCGCCTTGATGAGGATTTCCACGTGGAGATTGCGATAAAGCGAGCGCTTGGCATCAATCCGGCTTTTATTTAGGGATGGGTCATGCCATCTAATAGGATGACCGTCGAGCCGGAGACCAGTTATAAGGGCAGGGATGATTTTAGAGAGGCGTCGGAATTAAGATATTCGTGTATACGCCGAATCTGCGCCTTATTCAGTTTGGCGGTTCGGGTCGTGGTTTCTTTGCGCAGGCTGATTGTAACGGTGGCGCGGGTTTCCGGATCGACTATTTCCGCATTGAGGCAGCGACCGAAATTTCCGACGCACGTCCACACCTGATAGGCATCACCGAACTCGTCGGAGAGCTGCTCAAAGATCGGCCGGAAGATGGGGTTGATATACTCCGGTCTGTAAATCATGTCCTTCATGCCATTCCCCTGATTGAGGCGTCGCACAAAGCCGGCATTAAACGGTGGGTTGCTTTCCCGTATGCCGGAAATCAGCCGTTGGTTTTGAAAGCATAGCGAGTGTGATGAATTGTATTTGGGATATACGATATTTTTCAATTCTTAGCAAATATTCTTTATGATGACGAATTGTCATATTTTTAATATTAGATTTTGCGCAATGTCGCCGGAAACAGGCCCGGCGGCTTTGACATGATCGCAAAAATCAATCATCGCCGTGAGAAAGTCCATTTACAAAACAAGGATTAGGTATTGACCGCGATGACGGGGCAATATCGGTACGCTATGGCGGGGGAGTCGTTTTGGTAAATGCATGTCGGCGCAGGCATTTGTTGACAATCCATGAAATAGGATTAAATTTATATCGGGCTTTCTTTTTTCGCTTACTCACTGGGAGACGTCTAATGGATACCGTTCGTCGTTTTATCGTCAGCAGCACTTTGGTTGTTTCCGCGACCCTCTTTAGCGGTGCAGTCTTTGCCGCCGGTTCAATCACCATCATATCGCCCAAGGACGGCAGTGAATTGATGAGCGGTTCCGGGGACAAACTAGAATATAACGTGCAACTCAGTCCTAACGGCAATCATTTGCACGTCTATGTCGATGGCGGGAAACCCATGATCGTGCGCAATGTGAGCGGCTGCCCGTGCAGTGTCGATCTGCCCGATCTGAGCTCGGGTAAGCATGAGATCGTGATCAAGGAAGCGACTTCCAGCCACGCCATGACGGGTCTAGACGCAACCACGTCCTTCACCGTCAAGTGAGTTCCGCGGTCCTCCAGAATCTCATTTATGCGCTGATTCAAGTCATCCATAATTTCGGTGCCGCCGCGGTCATCGGTTTTGCGACTTACGGTCTCATGCGGCGGGCGGAATGGGAATCGATCCAGCGAACCGCGTTTCTGGGACTGCTCATCGCCTGGGCCGCGCAGGGTATCAGCGGCGCGGTCTTCGGCATCACCAGCCTGTCGTTCTATGGCAAGCTGCCTGATATTCACGGCGTGGCGGTGGTCGCGGTGACGATCAAGATGATCTGTGTCGTCCTCGGCTTCATCGTGGCGTTTATAGGATTCAAAAAGAGCAAGGGAGAGGGCAGGGGCCCCCAGGGTCCCCTGTTGATAACATCCTTTGTGCTGGGGGCGACCGCCCTCAGCGCAGCCGCGTTTCTGCGCTGGTTTTCCTGACCGGCAAGCTGCGCTGTCAGGCGAGGACGCGACCTGCGTGACAGAGGAGATTATTTCCTTTATAGGGATGGAATCGCCCCTCGTCGGGCACGGACTTTTGATTGATCCGTCGGACATGTTACCCTCGGGTTGAGATCGACCACTGTTTTCCGGCCGGATCTTTGTCAAGGATAGAGACATGTCTTCGCGAGCGGGTGATATTCGGCGGTATGGGAAGGACGTTTCCGAACGCGATGCGCTGGATGCCTGCTATCGAAGGGTCCGCGCCGTCAGCGAGCGCTTGTGCGCACCCTTGCAGGCGGAAGACTGCTGCATACAGACCATGCCCGACGTCAGTCCGCCCAAGTGGCATCTCGCCCACGTCAGCTGGTTCTTCGAGACCTTTCTGTTGAAGCCCTTCCTGTCCGGTTACCGCGAGTTTCATCCCCGGTTCGCCGTGCTGTTCAATTCCTATTATGAAGGTGCCGGGGCGATGCATCCCCGCCCGCAGCGCGGCTTTCTCTCCCGCCCGCCGCTGGAAGAGGTGTATGCCTACCGTCGCCACATCGATGAACAGATGATGGCTTTGCTCGAGACGGCGCCGGAGGCGCAGTGGCGGGACATCGCCTTTCGCACCACCCTCGGCATCCATCACGAACAACAGCATCAGGAACTGCTGCTCACCGACATCAAGCATATCTTCGCCAGCCAACCGCTGCGACCCGCCTATCAAGAGGTCGTGCACCAGCCATCAATGCCGGTGCCGGCGCTGGCCTGGTATGAATTCCCCGGCGGTCTCTATGAGGTCGGTCATGACGGCGAAGATTTTTGCTACGACAACGAGACACCGCGCCATCGCACCTATCTCGAGGGCTTCCAGCTCGCCTCGCGCCCGGTGACTAACGGCGAGTATCTGGAATTCATGGCGGCCGGCGGCTACGGGCGCGCGGAATACTGGCTGTCCGAGGGGTGGCGTACGGTTCGAGAGAATAAATGGGAGGCGCCTTTATACTGGGAACACAGCGATGACGGCTGGCAACACATGACGCTGTCCGGCATGCGCGCGCTGAACGAACATGAGCCGGTATGCCACGTGAGTTACTACGAAGCCGATGCCTATGCCCGATGGGCGGGCAAGCGTCTGCCCAGTGAGGAGGAATGGGAAATCGCGGCGCGCGATGTCACCGTTGCAGGTAATCTGCAGGACGATGGCCGCTATCATCCCATGCCCGCGCGTGACACCGGTATGGTCCAAGTTTACGGTGATGTCTGGGAATGGACACGCAGCCCCTATGTTTCCTATCCCGGCTTCCGGCCTCTGGCCGGCACCCTGGGGGAATACAACGGCAAATTCATGTGCAGCCAACTGGTGCTGCGCGGCGGTTCCTGCGCAACCCCCGCCGATCACATCCGCGCCAGCTATCGTAACTTCTTCTACCCCGGCGATCGCTGGCAGTTCAGCGGCATTCGTCTCGCCGCCGATAAGGAATGATGTCTGAGGTCCACTTCCACGATCACCATCCCAGCACCGCCAGCCTGAAACAAGAGGTGCTGGCGGGGCTTGCCGCCACGCCCAAGGCCCTGCCGCCCAAACTCTTCTACGACCATCACGGCGCGCAACTCTTCGAGCGTATCTGCGAACTGCCGGAGTATTATCTCACCCGCACCGAGGTCGCCATCCTCGAACGTCATGCTGAGGAGATTGCCGACCTGACCGGCCGCGGCGCCTGTTTGCTGGAACTGGGCAGCGGCGCCGGTGTCAAGGTGCGATTGCTGCTGGAGCACCTGCGTCCGGCTATGTATGTGCCCATCGATATCTCTCGTACGCAACTCCGTTCCTCGGCCGAAACCATGGCGCAAGACTACGACTGGTTGGAGGTCCATTCAGTTTGCGCCGATTACTGCCGGCCGCTTCGCCTCGACTTCATCCCGGATGACATGGATCGATTGGTATACTTTCCCGGATCGACCCTGGGCAATTTCGAGCCCGGTGAAGCGCAGGCCTTTCTCGCAAACCTGAGGAGCTTAACCGGGAAGGAGGGTGCGCTGCTGATCAGCATCGATCTCAAGAAAGAAGCCAAACGCATCGATGCCGCCTACAATGACACTGCCGGCGTCACCGCCGCCTTCAACCTCAACATCCTCACCCGCCTGCAGCGTGATCTGAGAGCTGAGGTCGATCCCAACGGCTTTCGTCACCAGGCCTTCTACAACCGCCAGGCCGGCCGCGTGGAGATGTACCTCATCAGCCGCCGCCAGCAGACCATCGTCGTCGACGGCCGGACCTTTCGTTTGGATGAAGGCGAGACAATCCATACCGAGAATTCATACAAGTATAGTGTCGAGGAGTTCCAAGACCTGGCCCGGCGGGCCGGTTATCGACCACTGCGGGTATGGACAGATGCTGACATGCTGTTCAGCGTGCATTTGCTGCGACCCGCCTGACCGCGAAACGGGAGAAAAATCGCTGGAAATCGTCCTCTGAATTATAGAAGGATGATTTAGTTTGGCGAGTCGACTATAGTCCGTGATGAATT
>CAZOTG010000204.1:0-4592 GCA_964582585.1 uncultured Chromatiaceae bacterium
CCCTAAACCCTAAACCCTAAACCCTAAACCCTAAACCCTAAACCCTAAACCCTATACCCTAAACCCTAAACCCTAAACTAAACTGGGAAGGATTAAATGACCGACCATCCCCCCACATCAGAGGCACCCGGCGCGTCCGGCATGCCGCCCACCTGGTGCAGCAGCGCCAAGGACATGGTGGGATGCGCGTTGGGTTCGTCGCGGCTGTGGTTCACCCTGGGCTACGGCATCGTCAACGAAGTCTATTATCCCCGCATCGATATCCCGCAGATTCGCGACCTGGGCTTTATCGTCTCTGACGGTGAGGGATTCTGGATCGAAGTAAAACGTTTGCAGAATTATGAACTGACCTTGGCCGGGCCCGGTGTGCCCGCCATCGAGGTCGTACATCGCCACGAGCGCTTTACCTTGACGCTGCGCATCACACCAGACCCGCAACGCGATGTGTTGATCATCAAGACTGTATTGGAAGGCGATGCGGCATTGCGTCCCTATGCCCTGCTGGCGCCGCATCTGGGCGGCACCGGTCACGACAATCACGCCTGGGCGGATCGCTATCGCGGCCGTCGGGTGTTATGGGCGGAGCAAGGCCCCTTCGGTCTGGCTCTGGCGGCGGTGAACGAGCGACAACGGGAAGGTTTCGATCAAACCAGCGCGGGCTATGTCGGCGTCTGCGACGGCTGGCAGGACTTTGAGCGCAACAACGCCATGAACTGGTCATATGGCCACGCCGGACCCGGCAATGTCGCGCTGATGGGCCGTCTGCCGCGCCGCGCGGTATTGGCCCTGGGTTTCGGCAGCAGCAAGGAGTCGGCCGCCACACTGGCGCTGTCCGCGCTTCCGCGTTCCTTCGAAGAACCCTGGCAACGCCAAATTGATACCTGGCAGACATGGCACGACCAATGCCAAAACCGGCTCGAGGTCAACAAGGATCTACCCGAGGATTTGCGCGAACAGTTGTCGCTGTCGGCCATGGTATTGCGCGTCCATCAGGATAAGACCTATCCCGGCGCCATGGTCGCCAGCCTGAGCGTCCCCTGGGGCAACATCCGCGACGAGCGCGGCGGCTATCACTTGGTTTGGCCGCGTGACCTGGTGGAGTGCGCCGGTGCGCTCTTGGCCCTGGGCGCCGACGACAAGGCCCGCGAAATCCTGCGCTATCTCATGGCCACCCAACATGAAGACGGTCACTGGTATCAAAACCAGTGGCTGGGCGGCAAAAGCTTCTGGGAGGGAATTCAGCTCGACGAGGCGGCCTTCCCGGTATTGCTGGCGGCTGCCTTGGCGGAGCGCGATGCTCTCGACGACATCGTCGTCGAGGACATGGTACGGCGCGCCCTCGCCTTCATCGCGCTCAACGGCCCGGCCAGCGATCAGGATCGCTGGGAAGAGAACGCCGGGGTCAACACCTTCACCCTCGCGGTGTGCATCGCCGCCTTGGTGGCGGGCGCATCGTTTCTTCCCCAAGACGATCGCGACACGGCGCTGGCCATCGCCGATTATTGGAACAGCCGCATCGAAGACTGGACCGTGGTGCATGACACGGACTTGACGCGACGTTTCGACGTCGCCGGCTATTACGTGCGCACCGAACCGGCACACGCCTTGATCGACGAACAGACCATGCACCAATCCCTGCCCATCAAGAATCGACTGCAGGATCCGGGACTCAAGGCCGAGGATCAGATCGGCACCGACTTCCTGCAACTGGTGCGCTTCGGACTGCGCCGCGCCGACGATCCCTTTATCACGGCAAGCATCAAGGTCGCCGATGAACTGTTGCGCGTGGAGACACCCAACGGTCCCGCCTGGCATCGCTACAACGGCGACGGTTACGGTGAACACCCGGATGGTAATCCTTTCGACGGCACCGGAGTGGGTCGAGCATGGCCATTACTCAGCGGCGAACGCGGCCATTACGAACTTGCGGCGGGCAATTCGCCCCTGCCTTATCTGCAAGCCATGTCCGCCATGTCCGGCCCGGGCGGCCTGATCCCGGAACAGGTGTGGGACGGTGATGCGATCCCACAACGTGGCCTTCATCCCGGCAAACCCACGGGCTCGGCCATGCCGCTGGTGTGGGCCCACGCCGAATTTATCAAACTTGCCCACTCCTGGGCGATACAGCGTCCTTTCGACCGCCCCGAGGCGGTATGGCAACGTTATCAAGGACAGCGCCCCAAAACCGACTCGGCGATTTGGTCGCCCAGCGCGCCGGCGTCTTCCATAACGACGGGCCAAACCCTGCGCATCTGCCTTCCATACCCCGCGACTATACGCTGGCGTACGAGAGATACCGAAACGCGGGAAACGGCAACATCGCCTGGTGGTCTTGGCCTACATTTAGCCGTAATCGAGACCGGCCATCTGGCAGCGGGTCAAACCCTGCGATTCAATCTCCGTTACCAAGAGGGAACGGCTCCGCAAACAGAACATGCAATCAGAGTGAAGATGCAGGCGAACGATTAAGACGCAATGGCGTTTGTTTGTGCTGGAAGCGGTCGCGATAGCGCTTGGCTCGTCCACCTGATACTGGTTCGGATTTGTATTATTATTTGCGGAAGAATGGCTTGCGTAAAGTAAAAACTATTATGCCAACCAAAAGGACAAGTATGTTCAATGCTCCCCCGCCACCACCTCCCGATGTTGCCGATGTTCCCGGATTTGTAATGGTAATAAACGGCCCGCTGGAATCATTGGGGTTGGCGGTATTGTCAGAGTCATTGGCAGTACCGGTGTCAGACTGGGAGGCGGTGGTTTGCTCACTATCGCTGTTATTGCCCGGGAAGTCGGCTTCGTTAGCGGCGACGCTGGCCGTGGTCGTTATCGTACTTGCGGTATTCAGTGTGACATTAATCTGAGCACTGGTCGAAGCCCCTGAAAGCAGATCGCTCAAGTTACATGTCACCGTATTACCATTAAGCGGGCATCCCGTATTTCCCAAATAAGTAACGCCGGCAGGAAGGTCGACCGTCAATACAATCCCAGTCGCGGGGTCCGGCCCATTATTGGTTATCGTCACGGTATATATCAGAACATCACCTTGATTCACGGGGTCGTTATCATTGATCACGATGCTTAAATCGGCAAAGGGGCCGATGCGCGCCACAAAAGCGTCCCGCGTGCCGCCGCCCGGCGTCTGTTGTGCGGCCGTGGCAGTCAAACTAAACCCGGCAGCCGATCCCGTCCATCCGGTGATATATGCAGTTGTCCCTGCGCTATCCACCGCGATCGCGTTACCTTGATCCGAATCGCCGCCGCCATAAAATGAAGAGTAGAGAATGCTCGTACCGGCCGCATTCAGTTTTGCAACAAACGCATCGTATGTCCCGCCGATATAGGTGGAACTCATGTTTGATAAGTTGCTTGTCGTGGGAAAATCGCTGGAACCGGTATAGCCGGTAACGTACACGTTGTTTGAACTATCAACGGCGATACCTTTTCCTTCCTCGACGCCACTGCCGCCCAGGTAAGATGCATAGACGGTCGTACCGCTCGTATCGAGCTTTGCCACAAAGGCATCGGACGCACCGTCCAGTGAATCATCATAAGAATTAATCGCCGGAAAATCAGCGGAGGTGCTCTGGCCGGTTACGTAGGCATTACCACTGCCATCCGCGGCAATACCCCAGCCTGTTTCATCTCCTGCCCCACCCAGATACCTGAAATATAAAAATCCATCCCCGGCCGAGTTGATTTTCGCCACGAAGGCATCCGTAGGACCATCCAATCCGCCGCCCACACCGGCCGTGACGGGCAGGTCCGTGGAGCTTGTATAACCGGTCACATAGGCATTGCCGGAGCCATCGACGGCGATGCCATGGGCCTCGTCAGTCAGACTCCCGGAGAGGTAAGTCGAATAAATCAGATCAGCGCTACCGTTGCCTTGCGGACTCAGCTTCAAAACGAAGGCATCCGACGCACTGCTGCTCAGCGCCGCGCTCGTCGGTTGCGCGGCGTTTTTTATCGGGAATGGTTCAGGGTCGCTGGAATCAGAAAAGGTGATTCCTGCAACATAAACATCGCCCGCGACATCCACCGCGATGCCCTGTGCCTTGTCGCCGAAATTTCCTCCGAATAAGCTTGAATATTCAAGCGTTGCTCCGTCATTGCTGAGGATACTGATAAAGACATCAAAATTACCCGTATTGAATGAATAGGCGCCCGGCGTCTCCGGAAATGTCGTTGGACAGCTGCTAAAACCTTGATGGGCGTAACCGGTGACGTAAACCTTGCCGCCTGCGTCAACGGCAATGCCCGTACCGCTGTCGCCGAACGATCCGCTGCTGCCGAAATAAGTGGAAAACGCCAGCGAGCCGTCACTATTGAATTTGGTGACAAAGGCGTCACCGCCCGTTCCACCGACGGGCGGACATAATCCATTTTTTACCGGAAAATTAGCGGAATCACTGGACCCGGTGACATAGAAATTGCCGGCGCCGTCCACCGCGATGGCCTTGCCTTCATCCGCGCCGGATCCACCGAGATAGGATGAATAGGAAAGTCCCGGATCGATAATAAGCGGCCTGGTAGTATCATAGGCGGCCACCTGAAATGAAACTTTGCTTTGATGTAATAGATAACTGCTCTTG
>CAZOTG010000205.1:0-4557 GCA_964582585.1 uncultured Chromatiaceae bacterium
GCTTGTGGACCTCGGCATCACCGCGATTGAATTGATGCCGGTGGCGGATTTCCCCGGGCGGCGCGATTGGGGATATAACGGCGCCCTCCCCTTTGCGCCTGACAGCCGCTATGGACGGCCGGAGGACTTGAAGGCGCTGGTGGAAGCGGCGCACCGGCGTGGTCTGATGGTCTTTCTCGACGTGGTCTACAATCACTTTGGACCGGAAGGCAACTATCTCGGCCACTATGCCCCCGCCTTTTTCAGCGATCGTCACGCTTCGCCCTGGGGTGCGGCCATCAATTTCGACGGGCCGGACAGCCATTGGGTGCGCCGCTTCTTCATCCATAATGCCCTCTACTGGCTGGAGGAGTTTCATCTCGACGGCCTGCGCCTGGATGCGGTGCATGCCATCCATGACGATTCCGCGCCGGACATCCTGGAGGAGTTGGCCCAGACCGTAAACGACGGACCGGGCAAGACACGTCCCATCCATCTGGTGTTGGAGAACGACGACAACGCCGCCCACTATCTTCGCCGCGATGCGGCGGGCAGACCCGGCACCTACGTGGCGCAATGGAACGACGATTTTCATCACGCCCTGCATGTCATCGCCAGCGGCGAGCAAGACGGCTATTATCAGGACTATCTCCCCCACCCCATTCGCCATCTCGGCCGTTGCCTCAGCGAAGGGTTTGCCTATCAGGGCGAAGCCTCCCCCTATCGCGAACGGCGGCCCCGCGGCGAGACCAGCGCCGGCTTGCCGCCCACCGCCTTCGTGACGTTTATTCAAAACCACGACCAGATCGGCAATCGCCCGCTGGGCGAACGGCTCGACCAGATCTGTTCCGAAGCGATGCTGAAGGCGCTCAGCGCCATCTTGCTCCTGGCGCCCTCGCCGCCCCTGTTGTTCATGGGCCAGGAATGGAGGTCGACCCGGCCCTTTCCCTTTTTCTGCGATTTCGAAGACGATCTCATCACCGCGGTGCGCGAAGGGCGCCGCCTGGAACTCGCCCTCATGCATGGGGGCGATCCCGAGCATCTCACCAGCCTGGATCCCTTCGCCGTCGAGACCTTTACCCTCGCCAAACTGCGTTGGACCGATCGCGACCGGCCTGCTCACGCCGCCTGGCTGGCGTATCACCGGCAACTGCTGGCGCTGCGTCACCGCGAAATCATTCCCCGCCTCAAGGGCATCAAAGGCGGCAGTGCGGGTCATCGTATCCTGAGCGAACTGGCGCTTGTGGCCTGGTGGTCGCTCGGCGACGGGGCGCGGCTCAGCTTATACGCCAATCTCGGCGCCGTGGCCGTTGCCGACATCCCCGCGCCCGAGGGCCGGTTGCTGTTCTCGACCACGACGGAGATTCGGGACGCCCTGCCGCCCCTGACGGTGGCGTGGTTCCTGCGCGAGGCCGGACACGATGCATAGCTCGGAAAGCAGTGCTTCCAGCGGGACGGTCATCCCCACCGCCACCTACCGCCTGCAATTCAATCAGCGTTTCACCTTCGCCCAGGCCGAGGAGATCGTTCCCTACCTCGCCGCCCTGGGCGTCAGTCACTGCTATGCCTCGCCGTATCTCAAGTCCCGTCCCAACAGCACCCATGGTTACGACATCGTCGATCATCACGCCCTCAA
Source organism: uncultured Chromatiaceae bacterium (assembly GCA_964582585.1). Lineage (GTDB taxonomy): Bacteria > Pseudomonadota > Gammaproteobacteria > DRLM01 > DRLM01 > JARRQJ01. Next base: position 1,616 of record CAZOTG010000205.1, read on the forward strand.
TCCCGAGATCGGCGATATGCCGCAATACCGGCGTTTCGTCGCGGCCCTGCACCGTCACGGCATGGGCCAGATCCTGGATATCGTGCCAAACCATATGGGCGTCGGCGGCGACGACAACCAGTGGTGGCTGGACGTGCTGGAGCATGGCCCCGCCTCGCCCTACGCCGGGTATTTCGATATCGACTGGCAACCCGCCGCGGAGAATCTACGGGGAAAGGTACTGTTGCCGTTGCTGGGAGACCATTATGGCGCCGTGCTGGGACGTGGCGAGATCGAAGTCCGCTTCGATGCGGCGCGCGGCGAATTCAGCGCGTGGTATTTCCATCATCGCTGCCCTCTCGATCCCCAGAGCTATCCGTCGATCCTTGGCCATTGCAGCACACCGGACCAGCGCGACGCCCTCGATCCCGTCATCGAGTTGTGCCGCTACATGCCGTCCCGGTATGCAAGCGGCGATGAACAGCGCGCAAGGCGCCGCCAGGACAGTGACCGTATCAAACAGGCACTGGTCAAATGGTGTCGCGATGTCCCCGGTGCATTGCCATGCATCGAGGACGCCCTCGCCGCGATCAACGGCGTCCCCGACCGGGGCGAGAGCTTCGATCGGCTCCATGCCCTCCTTGAGGAGCAAGGCTACCGGCTCGCCTGTTGGCGGGTGGCCGCCGACGAGATCAATTATCGCCGCTTCTTCGACATCAACGACCTCGCCGGGCTGCGCATGGAAAATCCCGAGGTGTTCGCCGCTACCCACGACTTCGTCTTCGAATTGATCGCCGCCGGCGATGTGGACGGCCTGCGCATCGATCACCCCGATGGACTCTACGACCCCGCGGAGTATTTCACCCGCCTGCAGCGGCGGGCCGCCGAAGTCCTGGGCCGCGACATGCCCGCCGATGCCGGAGGCGAGCTGCCGCTTTACGTGATCGTGGAAAAGATACTGGCCGGTTATGAATTCCTGCCCAATGACTGGCCGGTGCACGGCACCACCGGATACGATTTCGCCAATCTGCTCAACGGCCTCTTCGTCCAGCCCGAGGCCCAGCGCAAGCTGCAATCCATTTATTCGCGCTACAACGGCAGGCAGGACTTCGACGAGCTGCTCTATGAGCGCAAAAAGCTGATCATCCGTGTGCAGCTCCCCAGCGAACTGACCGTCCTGACCAACCTCCTCAACCGCCTTTCCGAGCAAGACCGCAACACCCGCGATTTCACCCGTTCCGGTCTGCGGGAGGCGCTCACCGAGGTGGTGGCCTGTTTCCCGGTCTACCGTACCTATATCAGCGCCGCCGGCGTCTCGCCCGAGGACCGACGCTACGTGGAGTGGGCAGTCGCCCAGGCGAAAAAGCGCAGTCCCGCCGCCGACGTTACCATCTTCGATTTCATCAACGACGTACTCCTGCTGAAAAATACCCCGGCGTTCCCGCAATCATTGCACTTCGTGATGAAGTTCCAGCAGTACACCTCGCCGGTGACGGCCAAGTCCCTGGAGGATACCGTTTTCTACAACTATAACCTGCTCCTGTCCCTCAATGAGGTGGGCGGCGATCCACGTCGTTTCGGCGTCACCGTCAAGGCCTTTCATCACCTCAATCAGGAACGATGGCGCCGCTGGCCGTACGGTCTGCTCGCCACCTCCACCCACGACGCCAAGCGCAGTGAGGACCTGCGGGCCCGCATCAACGTGATATCGGAGTTACCGCGGGAGTGGAATACCCGGGTGACCCGCTGGTTCCGCCTCAATCGCGCCAAACGGCGTGAATGGGAAGGCGGTGTCGCGCCCTCACACGGCGACGAGTATTTCCTGTACCAAACTTTGCTGGGGGCCTGGCCGTTGGAGGCATTGGACGAAACGAACCTGGCCCACTTTCAGGAACGCATACAGAGCTACCTGCTCAAGGCCGTCCGCGAGGCCAAGACCCATACCTCCTGGATCAATCCCAACACCGCCTATGACCAAGGGGTGAAGGATTTTATCGCCAAGCTCTTCGAGAGCCCCGATAACAATCCTTTTCTCGCCGATTTCCTCCCCTTCCAAAAACGGCTGGCCCAGGTCGCCCTCAACAACAGTCTGTCGCAGGTTCTGCTCAAGTGCACCTCACCCGGCGTGCCGGACATCTACCAAGGTCAGGAACTGTGGGACTTCAGTCTGGTGGACCCGGACAACCGACGTCCGGTGGATTATGGGCGCCGCCGCGAGCTGTTAGAGGGGCTCATGGCCGATATGGATGAGACGCAGGATCTGCGTCAGCGCGCACGGTCGCTGCTGGAGACCATGGGGGACGGCCGCGCCAAACTGTATGTCACCTGGAAGTGCCTGAGCCTGCGTCGCCGCTATGCCGCCCATTTTCAGCAAGGCGATTACCTGCCCCTCGCCGGGCGCGGCGCCAGGCAGGATTACATCTGCGCCCACGCCTGGCGCCATGAAAATACGCTCATCATCGCGGCGGCGCCACGCTGGTTCACGAGCCTCAGTGAAGGAGGGACACCGCCTCTCGGTGAAACGGTATGGCAGGATACCCTCATCGAACTGCCGCCTGAGACCTTATCCGCCGTTTACCTGAACCTCTTCACCGGCGAGCGTATTGAGAGCACAAGTTATAAGGATGAGGGCCAACAGGGCCTGGCGCTGCGTGCGGCGCAGATCTTCGGCCATTTTCCAGTGGCCCTGCTACGGCAGGAACTTGTCAAAGCGGAGCAGCGGCCTCTATAGTGCAATACTCACCCGACTTTTATCATTGGCGATGACGGCTATCGATACCTCCCAGGATTTCTCCGCCGAGTTTCCCCTCCACCCGGATATCATCTATTTGAATCATGCCGCGGTAGCGCCCTGGCCTCGCCGCGCCGCCGACGCCGTCAAACGCTTCGCCGAAGAGAATGCCGCCATGGGGGCGCGCCATTACAAGCAGTGGCTGCGCATCGAACAGGAACTGGGCGAACAG
>CAZOTG010000206.1:0-4543 GCA_964582585.1 uncultured Chromatiaceae bacterium
TCGGTGATCAATGCGGGAATCGCCAGGCACATTTGTCTTCTCCAGTCAGTGATGCGACGCCGTGGTAGCGATCATCGCCACCCAGGCCTGTCCCAGGCTCAAACCACCGTCGTTGGGCGGCACACACCGCGCCATATGCACGTTCAATCCCGCGGCCCGCAGTTCGGCGGACAACGCTTGGCGCAGCACGCCGTTCATGAGGCAACCGCCGTTCACTACCACATCGCGCAGCGACTCGCTCTCCGCGGCGCTGCGCACCCATTCGCCCAAGGCCGCCGCCAGGGTGGCATGGAACAGGGCCGCGCCATAAGCGGCATCATGCTCGCGAGCGAGGCGATCGATCAACGGCAATAGATTCAATACCCCGTCCGGCTCCAGGCGATAATCGTCTTTGTCCGGCGTCACCGGTCCATGGCGCAGGGCCAGGGCCTCCAAGCGCATGGCGGCCTGACCCTCGTAACTGCTGGGTTCGGCGATCCCCAGCAAACCGGCCACGGCGTCAAACCAACGGCCGGCGCTGCCGGTGAGCGGGGCGTTCAGCTTTTTATCCAGCATCTCCATCACGATCTCGACGCCGGGATAAGGGAAACGCCGCCTTATTTCATCATCGCGCCCCAGGGCGTGCAAGGCGGCAGCCGCCATGCGCCACGGCTCCCGCGCCGCCCGGTCGCCGCCGGGCAGGGCGAGAGGCAGCAGCTGACCGATCCGTCGGTATTGCGCGCCCTCCACCCGCAACAATTCGCCACCCCAGGGACTGCCGTCGTCCCCCAGGCCAAAACCATCAAGGGCGATGCCCAGCACCGGCCCGACCAGGCCCTGCTCGGCCGTTACCGCGGCGATATGGGCATGATGATGCTGCACCGCCACGCAAGGCAGATTGCGTTCGGCGGCAAAACGCCGCGCCAGGCGGCTGCTGAAGAAATCGGGATGAAGGTCGTGCGCCACGCATTGCGGCGCGATGTCCAATGCCGTCAGCCAGCGGGCCAGGGTCTCCTCCAGGACGCGGCAGGCGGCACCGTTGTCGAGGTCGCCGTTGTGTTGCGAGACATAGGCCTGGTCGCCGCGGGTCAAGCAAATGGTGTTTTTTAAGTCCCCGCCCAGGGCCAGTACCGCGGGACCGGCGTGGGGCAGTGTGATGGATTGCGGCACGAAACCGCGGGCGCGACGCATGAACAGCGGCCCATCGTCGGCCACCTGCATCACGCTGTCATCGCAGCGTTGTGCAATGTCGCGATCATGTACCACGAAGCAGTCGGCCATACCCCGCAAACGGTCGAAGGCCTCTCGATTGTCTGTCACCAGGGGCTCGCCGCCCACATTGGCGGAGGTGCACACCAACAGCAAGGTTTGCGGCTGCCGCAGCCAGGCCGTGCCGGCGGGACGACCCGCAGCCTGATGAAACAATAAATAGTGCAGCGGGGTATAGGGCAGCATGGCGCCCAGGTGGGCGACGTCCGGCGCGACGCCGGCCAGGGCGGTATCGCACTCCGTGTCCTTCTCCAGCAGGACGATGGGATGCGCCGCCGATTCCAACAGGCGCCGCTGTTCCTCATCGCACCGCGTCCAAGGCGCCAGCGAGGCGATATTGGCGGCCATCACCGCGAAGGGTTTGGCCTCTCGCCCTTTGCGCAGGCGCAAACACGCCACCGCGGCGGCGTTGCGGGCATCGCACAACAGATGGAAACCGCCCAAGCCCTTGAGGGCGACGATGCGCCCGGCGAGAATCGCCGTCACCGCCGCGGCAACGGCATCCGGCTCCGCCGTGGCGATGCCCTCATCGTCGTGGAAACTCAGCCGCGGCCCGCAGTCCGGGCAGGCGTTGGCCTGGGCATGGAAGCGCCGGTCTCCCGAATCTTCATATTCCCGCTGGCAGGCGGGGCACGGCGCGAACGCCGCCATGCCGGTATTGGCGCGATCAAAGGGCAAGGTGCGGGTAAGGGTGAAACGTGGACCGCAATGAATGCAGGAGATGAAGGGATAACCATAGCGGCGGTCGCCAGGGTCGAACAATTCCCCGAGACACTCGGTGCACAACGCTGCATCGGGGACGATCACAGTGCGCGGAGCACTCCCCTGGCTCGGGGCGATGAAGAACGAGGGCGGCATTCCTTCCACGGCAATGGCGCTTTGCTCGACAGCGCCGATGCGCGCCGCGGGCGGCGCCTCGCTCCGCAGCCGCGCGGCGAATACCTGCAAGTCGGCCAGCGATCCCTGAACTTCCATTTCCACGCCGGCGCCGCAGTTGCATACCCAGCCGTGCAGGCCCAGTTCTGTGGCCAGGCGGTAGACAAAGGGCCGGAAACCCACGCCCTGCACTTGGCCGCGCACCACGATGCGGTGTCGCAGGGGTTCCAGCGCGGTCTGTTGCTGGGTGGAGATCATTTCATGGCCGTAGCGTCACCTTGCGAGTGGTGACCGCGGCGAATACGCCCTCATGTCGCCACCAGCTCGGTGATGCGCAGGGCCTCGGCGTCGAGGGGAGTCAGCGGCGACGCATTGCATTGGGGACAGGTCTGATCATGGTGGGTCATCGTGACCTCGGCCAGACAGGCCGGGCATAGGGCCTTGGCGGGACACTCGAGGATGTCCAGTTCCGCATCCTGGGCGACGGTGCCGCGGGCCGCGGTCTTGAAATTGAAGCGCAGGGCCTCGCGTTCCGTGGCGCTCAGCGCGCCGGTCTCCAGGCTCACCTTGCTCACCCGGGTCAATTGCCGCGCCCGCGCCTCGTCTTCGATGAGTTTCAGCAGGCGGCGTGTCAATCCCCATTCGTGCATGACATTCCCCCTCGTCGTTAATCAATGCAGACGCGCCCAGATCCGTCGTTTGGATAAATACAACAACAAGGTCAGCACTACCAGATAGGCCAGCACATAATACCCCAGACGGTAGCGCTCCGCGGCATGGGGATCCGCCGCCCAGGCGAGGAAGGCTGCCACGTCCCGCGCCTGCTCCTCGATCGCGGTGCGCTGCGCGGGATCCTTGGCGTCGCTGTAGCTCAGGACATCCGGCATCTTCACGCCGGGGAAGGCATGATTGTCCACCGTGCCATCGCTCTTCTGATAAAACCCGGTCAACAGGCTATAGATGTAACGGGGACCGCCCTCGCGGGCCTTGGCCATGAGCGACAGGTCCGGCGGCAACAAGCCGAAGCCTTCGCGGAGCATGGTGGGGTCCATATCAGTCCTCAGGGCCTCCTTGAGACCCTTGCCGCTGCGCAGGTCGTCCAACTGCTTGTCCGTGAACCCCAGTTGCGACAGCTCGCCGTACTTGAGAAATTTCAGATTGTGGCAGCCGAGACAGGTATTGACGGCGGTCTCCGCCCCGCGCTGCACGGCCTCGGGCGTCTTAGGGATGTCGACGTTGGCCAACTCCGCCTCGGCCTGCACCGCCTGCGCCGCCATACTCAACAGGATAACCACGCCGGCCCTCAAGATCTTCATCGCTTGCCGCTCTCCTTGTCACCCTCGCCGGCCACGAGCGCCTCAAGTTCGGGCGGCAGACCCCGCGCCCGCAGCCACGCCTCCTCCTTCTTGGAGACCAGAGGCAACAGCAGGAAGACGGCGAAGTAGAGAAAGGTAGCCACACGCCCCACTTCGGCCATAACGCCGCCGGGCGGGTGGGCGCCCACATAACTCAACAACGCCACATCGGCAATGAAAATGTAAAACGAAATACGATAGACGGGCCGGAACCGCGCACCGCCGGGCAGCTTGGATCGGTCGAGAAAGGGCATGGCGGCGAAGATCATGATGGACAGCACCATGGCCACCACCCCGCCCAATTTATCGGGTATGGCGCGCAGGATGGCGTAGAAGGGCAGGAAATACCACTCCGGCTCGATATGGGCCGGGGTCTGCAGGGGATTGGCCGGCACGTTGTTGACGGGCTCCATGAAGAATTCCGGCTTAAAGAACACAAAGCCGCAGAACACGATGAGGAAGACGCCTAATCCGTAGAAATCCTTGGCGGTGAAATAAGGATGGAAGGGGATGTTGTCCTTGGCGGCGAGATTGATCCCCGAAGGGTTGCTGCTCTTCACGTGGTGCAGCGCCACCAGGTGAATCAGCACCATGCCGACGATAAAGAAGGGCACCAGATAGTGCAGGGCAAAAAAGCGGTTGAGGGTGGCATCGCCCACCACATAGTCGCCGCGCAGCCACAGCACCAGGTGGTCGCCCACCCACGGCGTGGCGCGGAACAGGCTGGTGATGACCTGGGCCCCCCAATAGGACATCTGCCCCCAGGGCAGCAGATAACCCATGAAGGCCGTGGCCATCAGCAACAACAGCAATACCTGGCCGCTCCACCACATCAGCTCCCGCGGCGCGCGGTAGGAACCGTAATAGAGGGTGCGCGTCATGTGGATATAGATCACGATGAAAAAGGCCGAGGCCCCCACGGCGTGCATGTAGCGCAGCAGCCAGCCGTAATTCACCTCGCGCATGATGTGCTGCACGGAATCGAAGGCCAGACTGACGTCCGGCTTGTAGTGCATGGCGAGAAACACTCCGCTCACGATCTGCAGAACCAACATGAAGCCGGC
>CAZOTG010000207.1:0-4533 GCA_964582585.1 uncultured Chromatiaceae bacterium
CCAGTGACCGGATACAGGCTCGCAGCGGGGGGGGGCCGCACGAATGCGACAAACGAAAAGCCGCTCAACACCGCGAGCGCCGTTGAACGGCGGTATCCGGCCCGCTACTTGGGCACGATCAGTTGCAGCTGATCCAGCTCATGCTCCGCTGCCTTAAGCTGTGAAGTCAGATTGGCGTTTTCATTACGCAGTTCCTCGATCTCTCTGCTCAAGGAGGCGATGCCCTTGGACAACTCTTCCATGGCGGCATTATCCATGGAAGCCGCGTCGCCGCCGCCACCGGCAAACAGGCCTTGGTATTGGCTCAACAGCTCTTCCATGCGGCTATCCAGTTTGCTCAAGATCTCGTGATTACGTGTGAAATACAGGTCTATCGCATCCTGATAAAATTTATTTTGCTTCTTGATGAGTTCATTGGCCTTGGCAAGGGCGTCGTCGTCGCTAAGCTGTCCACTGTCTTTCAGCGCCCCTGCCAATTTCTCAACTCGCGCGGGTTGATTGGTCTTGATGCTGGTTACCAGGGTGTTGATGGCGGCCTGGTCACGGCGGCGCCTGATCAATGCCTTTACCCCGATCACGGTGATCACTGCCATCAATACCAGGCATATCTCCGCCAAGATGATGGTCAAGGTGACGGTCATGCCTGTTCTTGTTCCTGTTCCTGTTCTTGTTCCTCATCCAAAGCGGATACGGCCGGCTTGGCGGAACGCCGCCACCGCTTATAGGCGAAGAAGCCACCGCCGATCAAAATCGCATTGATCAACAGGGTCTGCCAAGCCACGGCAAACCAATCGATCTTCTTCGTCTCTGCCCCAGCCTCGTCCGCAGGAGGGGTCGTTTCTTCAACGACGGTCGGCGCCGATTTCTCGTCCGGCTTTGTCGCCTCTATCGGCACCGGCTCGGGTTTTGGTTCAGGCGCCTTCGCCACGACGGTGCTGCCGGCGGGACCGAACTGGAAGGGGCCCAGTTGAGCGGATACCGGCTTGCCACCGGAATGCTTTCCCGTTACCTGGAACGTTATTTGATAGCCTGCGGTATCGTTGTAGTCGTTCAACTCCGTGCGCCATTCGGCGGGACCGCTGCGTGTCAGGCTGATCTCATTGTTGTTGTCATGGCTGTCGCTGACCATCGCCGTCACCGCCATGGTGTCGGGCTCGATCAACCCCGCATAGGGAATCACCGACAGCACAAAATGGCCGTCCACCTTGGAGTCTGCGGTTACGGTCGCCTGGGCCGGTTGCGCGTGGATGTTGACCACCTGGCGCTGCTCACGCTGGAAGTTGTTACCGTCGACTACCTGGGTCAGTTCATGGCGACCTTCCTTCATGGACTCGGACAGATTTTGTCTGAAGGTGCCGTCGCCCGAGGCCATGTCGGGACCTTCGCCATCGTCCCGCAGGCGCCACTCCCATTTCTCGCCGCCCTCCTGCTGCTGGCGAAGGGTGATGTTCACCAGATCGAGGAAATCCTTGCGGCGAATCACGGCGCCCTTTTGCAGCAGTTGCACGAAGTAATAGGAGGTATCTTCGGTACTGAGATTGTTCGGCAGCTGCGTGCTGCGCACCTTGAGGTTGGTAACCACCATGACGCGGTTGTCCACGTCTTCCGGACCCAGGATGCGCCAATCGCCCGGCCGGGGTTTGGTGATGGTGATCAGGTCATAGCCGGTATCGTGGTGCCAGCGCACCCCTTGCGGCGCGGTGTTCATCCCCATGAGCCGCTGCTGGGGGTCCACCAGCTCCGTGGCCTTTCCTTTGGAATCGTGAAACACCAGGAAGGTGATCTCTTCGATGCTTTTATCTACCTGCACATGGTTGCCCGTGAGGGGCAATGTGTCCGGCTGGGTGGCCTTCTCGAACAGATGCAGAAAGATCCGCTGCAGCTTGTCCGCGTTGTCGGCCTCTTCGGACCAGCCGTCGGTGGCGGCAGACAACTGGCGTAACAAGGCGTGGTCCGCCTCGTCGGACAGGGCGATGGTATATATCTTTACCTTGGCGTCGCGCAGGCGCGGCAGGATCTTATTGATGATGCGCTCCCGCGCCGCGGCATTGCGGGCCGGGTCTTTGGCGATGTCCACGAAGCCGTCGGTGAGCATAATGAGGCTGCGTTGGCTGTTGGCGTCCGCCTCGCGCCAGTCGCGGGTCGCGCGCGCCATGGCCTCTTCGATATTGGTGAACAGCCCGAAGGAATTGATCTCGGCGGCGGCGCCTTGGGCCCGATCCTTCCACGCCGGGTCGACTTCGCCCAGCGGCACCAGCATGTTCACGTATTGGCCGTAGGTCCACACCCCGGCGCGGGCGCCTTTGGGCAGCAGGCCGGTAAGCAGGCGCAGCGCCGGCGCCCGCAGGTTATGCGGGTCATTGTGTTTCATGCTCCCGGAAATATCGATCAAGACCCGGACGTCATTGACCGGTTCCGTGGCCGACGCCGTCGAAATTGCCATGCCATTGCCCAGTAACAGCAGGATCGCCGTCATGATCAGGAGCTGGCCATTGCGTCCTATTTTCATCCGATATCCCTGTCTTCTCGCCGGCGTGGACCGGCTTGCTGACTCCATAACGGCATATGCAAGGTATGCCTTGATCTGTATCGGACCGTGGCGCTATGGCTTTAACCCTTGAATGAGGAGGCAAAAATCTTGGGCGGAAAACAAAGAACCCGGCCGTCGCAAGGCGGCCGGGTCCGGAAGGAGCAGATTCAGCGTCGGACGCCGATCAATCCGTCTGCTTGTGATAGGAGACGACCTGGTCCACTTCGTTCTTGGAGCCGAGGATCACCGGCACGCGCTGGTGCAGGCCGCTGGGTTGCAGGGTCATGATGCGTTCACGACCGGTGGAACAGACGCCGCCGGCCTGCTCGACGATGAAGGACATGGGGTTGGCTTCGTACATCAGGCGCAGCTTGCCGCCCTTGTCCTTCATCTTGCTGTCCATGGGATACATGAAGATGCCGCCGCGGGTGAGAATGCGGTGCACCTCGGCCACCATGGAGGCCACCCAGCGCATGTTGAAGTCCTTGCCGCGCGGCCCTTCCTTGCCCTGCAGGCATTCGTTGACGTAGCGCTGCACCGGCTTCTCCCAGAAGCGGCTGTTGGAGGCGTTGATGGCGAACTCCTTGGTGTCCGCCGGGATCTGGATGTTGGGATGGGTGAGATAGTACTCGCCCACATTGCGGTCCAGGGTGAAGCCGGTGACGCCGTGGCCGGAGGTCAATACCAGCATGGTGGACGGCCCATACAGGGCATAACCGGCGCAGACCTGCTGGGTGCCGGGCTGCAGGAAGTCCTCGGTGGTGGCGTCCTTCTTGCCATCGGGGGCCTTCAATATGGAGAAGATGGTGCCCACTGAGATGTTGACGTCGATGTTGGATGAGCCGTCCAGGGGATCGAACAGCAACAGGTATTTGCCCTTGGGATACTGGGCGGGGATGGGCAGGATCTCTTCCATCTCCTCGGAGGCCATGGCCGCCAGGTGACCCGACCAATTGGTGGACTCGATCATCACGTCGTTGGAGATCACGTCCAGCTTCTTCTGGTCCTCCCCCTGGACGTTCTCGGTGCCGGCCGCGCCCAGCACCCCCGCCAGCGCGCCCTTGTTGACCGCATTGGCGATGACCTTGGTGGCGGTAACGATGTCGTTCAGCAGCAGGGTGAACTCGCCGGTGGCGCCGGGAATGCGGCGTTGCTCTTCAATGATGAACTGGGTAATGGTAGTGCCGGTGCTCATGATGCCGTTTCCTTAAGTTGTGAAATGAATCCGGTCGCCTTAAAAAGGGGAAATCCCCCTCGCGCCACACCGGAATCGGGGGCGGCGGACAAGTCGGCGGCAAATAACACGTTATTATCCCGGTTTAACCTGGCAAAATAAAGCGCGCGCCGGGAAAAGGACTTGGCGTTGACCGCCGAAAACCGGGGAATAGGGTAAAAGTTGGGCTCATCTATATATAAAGAATACCAATCCATAGGGGGGCGCCCTTGAAATCGCTGTGGCGGCCCCTGCTCGGCGTGGCCATCCTGGTGGGCTTCATCGCCTTCGTCGAGGTCTATTTCGGCTGGCGCCCCCTCCTTGCTCCGTGGGCGCACCTGCCCCTGGAGGAGGTCGCGGCAGCGGTTCTGCTGACCCTGGTCAGTTATTGGCTGCGCGCCGTGCGCCTCTATGACTATTTCCGCGGCGAGATAGCGGGGCGATTCGCCCTGTGCGTCAAACTGATGTTGCAGCACAACCTGCTCAACAATCTGTTGCCCATGCGCACCGGTGAACTGAGCTTCCCAGTGCTGATGTCGCGCTATTTTGCCGTGCCGACCCTGCGCTCCATGCCCGCCTTGTTGTGGTTTCGTCTGCTGGATCTGCACAGCTTGGGGATCTTCGCCCTGCTGGCGTTTCAAGGCGCGTTGTGGTCCTGGCAGTGGAGCCTCGTCGCCATTGTGCTGTGGCTGCCGCTGCCATGGCTGGCGTTCCACTTCAGCGGCCGCTGGCGACACTGGCTGAGCCACCAGGACCGCGGCCGCTTGCAGCAACTGGCCGGGCGCCTCTT
>CAZOTG010000208.1:0-2289 GCA_964582585.1 uncultured Chromatiaceae bacterium
GTGCAGATCATCGAACAAGTCATCGTTCTTCGATGACCTCCCGATGCAATTCCGTGATTTTCAATTTCATTTTATCCAAAAGGGTAAGGCCCGAAGGGGTGATTCGGTAATACTTGCGCTGCTTATGTTCCACCGTACGGGCTTCACAGGTTAAAAACCCTCCTTTTACCATTTTGGCCAATGTTGGATACAAAGTCCCCGGACCAATGGTATAGCCGTGGTGGTCGAGTTCCTCCATCAGGCCGATGCCGAAGACCTCTTCCTTGCTTGCGTGATACAGAATGTGGAGCTTGATGAATGCCAGTTCAAGATTACGGATCATATTATCTCCCATTATTTATTATCGATATCGATAATTAATATTGACATCCAATAATGTCAAATGATATTTTATTGATAGTGATGAGAATCAAAACTCTTATATAAATTCATAAAGCCGCTGTCAAATATTAGGATGTGATTTCCGAAGGATCTGGTTTAGCCCATTTAGTGAAAGACCACTAAGAGAGCGTTTAAAAAAATCCCTCATTTCCCTCGAAAACCTGCATCGTTCATTTCCCAGCTCCTTACTGAGATTGAATTAAATAACATCGTCAGCGACGAAAAGATGATGAATAAGGCAAAAGGCATCATTCCCAAATGCATTTGTGGAGTCGATCGCCAAGCCGAATGGTTAAAACTAATGCTATTTCATAAGACTCCTGTTTTGGGCTGTTTTATAAGGAACAGGTCAAGGGATAAACTCTCAGACGTCCATTTCATTAAGGTCTAAAAGAGGGTGCCCCGACACTTAATTGAAGGAGGACAATATGGAAAATCAGAGTGGACATGAACGTAACGGTTTCCTCGCCCGATTGGGTGAGCAGTTTGGGGTGGGGACATTGGTAAGCACCTATTTGATACCGGAGGATACCAACAACTTCTGGTATTCAATCGGAGGTATCCTGGGGATTACTTTGGTTATGCAATTCCTGAGCGGATTCATCCTGGTATTCAAATATATCCCGGACGCAGGCCTTGCCTATGGGATAACGAAATCCATGATCGCATCCCCGATCTGGAAAACCATTCTCAATTTTCACTACTTTAACGCCTATGTCATCTTTGCGCTGCTTATTGCGCATATGATGAGGGTGTTTATCAGCGGAGCGTACCGGGGGAAAAAGCAAGGCCTGTGGTTTATCGGGCTGCTATTGGCAGCCGTGCTTTTCGTCATTTACATCACCGGCGAGGCACTGCACTGGGACGAGGTGGGGTTTGCCGTTCCATGGCACACATCGGAATTTTTCCAAGCAATCGGACTGAGTAAATTCTTCGGTTACACCGTTGCCGCCCTTTTAAGCATTCCGTCTGCAACCGTAAAACTCACGCAGATCTACGCCATCCACCTATCTCTGGCGGCAATTGTCCTGGCGCTGCTTATGGTAATGCATTTTTTCCTTATTCGGGAGAAAAAAATATCGCAGCCGTTTTGGAAAAATCCAAGCGGGAAAGATGGACCGTTCAGTAAACATATTAAGATCTGGTGTATCTGGAGCGGGATTATTTTCGGGATCATCATCCTGATCTCTGCATTCGTACCACGGAATCCGGGTGTTGCTCCGCAGCTTCTCCCGAGCTCGCCGTATTACGGCAAACACGCCGGTCCCGGCAAACTGGGCGCCAAACCGACCTTTCCGATCAGTTGGACCCATGGTCTGAATGTTTTTGTCCATGAAAAATTCAACTTTGAGCCCGATATCTGGGGGACCGTTATCGGCGGCGCCCTAATCGCCGGGTCCTTGATAATCATTCCCTTCGTCGACCGGGAAGAGGAAGAACCAAAGAATCTAAAGGAAGTATTTGACTTGAGAAAAAGAGGTTACGCCTATGCGGCAATGGCCTTATTCTGGCTGGTATTCCTGGTCGGCGTAATCCAGAATGCGGTGGCGGGCCCCGGTTAAGAAGATAGCGAAATGGAAAGCCATATCCGAACCGGGTTCAACAGAAAGGAGCAAAACGTGTTTGACATAAGACTGTGTGCAACAAGCGAGGCGCGAGGCCACGGCGTGCGGTTCGTGACAATCCTCATTGTCGCGGCATTATACTTAATCTTGGGAGCCAGCGTACTCTGGGCAGGACCTCCCTTTGCCACGGACGATCCTGAAACTCCGGAATACCATCACGGGGAGTTTTATATCGCCTCACAATACGCCAAAGACGATGAGGGAAAGTCCGCTACGTTGCCGCATTTTGAATTTAACTATGCGGTACTGCCGGATGTGATGCTTCACACGATAGTCCCCTTGG
>CAZOTG010000208.1:2299-4527 GCA_964582585.1 uncultured Chromatiaceae bacterium
CCCAACGACGAGTCCAGCAAATACGGCCTTGGGGACGTAGAATTGGGGGTCAAGTATCGGTTCATCCATGAAACCGACACAATACCTCAAGTCGGTGCCTTCCCGATTTTGACGCTTCCCACCGGCGACGAGGACCGCGGCTTGGGTGATGGCCGGGCCAAACTGTTCCTCCCTTTATGGTTTCAAAAAGGTTGGGAGAAATGGAGTTCGTATGCCGGCGGGGGATACCAAATCAACCCCGGAGACAACCGAAAGAATTACTGGTTCGCCGGCTGGCAGGTTCAACGTGAACTCTCTGAATTTCTGGCAGTGGGTGCTGAAATATTCTACGTTACCGCAGATACCGAAGACGGCGGCATCGTCAATCTGACCGAAAAGCATCACCTGTTATTTTCAATCGGCGAGGAAATCCATGGCCCCAATGACCTGGCAATGTATGTCGGTTATCAGTTGACGTTTGGTCCATAAATAGCACTTCCATACCTGCTTCGATCCAATAGTGAAGGTTATCTTAGGTCGGCCGGCCGGAAGGTTTCTTTTTCAGGCTTGAAGATAGGGCAGTTAGTCAAGGCAAAGATACGAAATGGCCACCATCCTAAATTTGTTCCTTAGGGTTCGTCCTTAATTTGTAAAAATGCGGTTGATATTTCGTAAATTTCCCCTGAGTCTTTGATGTTTTTTAAAGGAATTTTTCCGATGCTTCGAAGCAGGTAATCCTTTTCGACTCTGCGTGCCGTTTCCTCTCCCAGTAGGATCCGGCCATCTTTTGCATATTGACACAGGCGTGCAGCCATAATTGTAACTGCACCTGAGGCGGTAAATGTCCATCTCTCCTCTTCGCTTCCTCTCATCTTGGTCGACCCCAGATAGACCTTGCCTGTTTGGACTCCAATGTTTACTCTGATGTCAAATAGATCCGGTTCTATATCTTTATGCGGTTTTAAACATTCTTCCTGAATTTCCAAAGCCGCCCGGACCGCATTGCTAGCATGCTGAATGGGATCGGAATCAAGAAAAATCACCATCATTCCATCTCCAGCGGTTTCGTTGATATCTCCCCCGTTTTTCTGGATCAGGTTAAAAAAGATTGAAAAATAATACTCGATGGTATGATTGATTCTTTCCTGTGAATACTTTTCTAATAAAAGAGAAAAACCTTCGACGTCTAAAAAAAGAATCGAGGCATCCTGAATATATTTATCCAGCAAGCCCTTTTCTTCCGATTCTTTTTCAATGATGTTTTTAGCTGTACGCGGGACGAAATAACCCATTACCCGTTTAATTTTTTGGAGCTTTTCTATGGACAGGTGAGCTAACTCGTATCGCTGGATAATCCCTGTGAATACGATGATCAATATTCCGAGCAATAAAAATACTGCTCCGGTTCCGAGAGTCTGAATGAGAATTTCCCGATAGTGTCGTTTAAACAACGAAGCGTTCATGCCGACTAAAAACCAGCTGGGTTTAGGTGCACCTTGGTGAGGACCCATCATGGTAGCCATGCGTTGCATATTCTTTCCGGCGTGCAAAGGCTCCGGCTGGACTCTATAGGACATCAAATTAATGCTTTCCGTTTTCTCAAGGATTTTTCCATCCTTGAGATTTAGAACATCATACACCTTTAGGAGATGAAATCCACTGGGCGGGTCACTTTGGGCAATGACATTCCCATCTTCATCCAGAATCGCCAGAAATTGAATAAATTTGCTCTTGAGGGCCAAATTGATCAGGTTGTCATAGTTTTGTGAACCCATATTGGCCATCATGCCGTGGCCGAAACGAACGGTATTGATCACGAAGGCCTTGTTCTCGTCATTGATCAATTTTATGAAGTTTTTGCCGCCACGGATGATTTTTAAAGACGTTACGGTGAGCGTAACGGCCAGGGTAACACCGGCAAGGACCACCAACCAGAGAAAAAGCCTGGGACGGGATTTTCTTTTCATTACTTTTTGAATCTCCGATTTTTAAACAATTGATAGATATTCGGCGCCATCAGAAAATTGTTATTCATGGGCAAGCCAGGATTTAATAATAAAATTCTATACTTCGATAAAAATGGCTTTCCACACAAAAAATAACCTTAAAGTGTTAGAAATGGTTTCAAAACCTTCAATCGTGTTTAAGGTCCCCCGCTAAAACCAGTGGGATAAAAAGGCGGACTGAGGCGGTCAACCGCCCCGATTAAAAAAATCGGGACAAGCATCCATATCTGGAATATTTCGAGG
>CAZOTG010000209.1:0-4501 GCA_964582585.1 uncultured Chromatiaceae bacterium
CCAGGGCGGCGAACACCACGATGAACACCAGGATCGCGCCGCTGCTGCCCAATAACTTCGCCGCCACCAGCGGCCCCACCATGTCCGCGGCGGGGACGTTGAGATTCAGTGCCGGCACCGTGAGGGCCACGAAGCCCGCCACCACCGGGATGGGCATCCAGAACAGGCCGGCGGTGAGATAGGCCTTGAAGCCCACACCCTCGCGAAAGGCGAAGGCCCGGCTCCACCATACGTTGGAGTGAAAGATCTCGCCGACGCCGAACAGCAGATTGTTGAACAGGAACATGATGGCCGCCGGCATCAGCAGATCGAGCAGCTCGGGGCGCTTGGCCAGCGCCGCCTCATGCATGCGTTCGAAGCCCACATGGGTGATGGCCAGCCAGGCCAGCGCCACGATGCCCACCAGGATGATGAGCGTCTGCAGAAAGTCGGTGCCGATCACCGCGCGCAGACCGCCCAGCATGGTGTACAGCACGCACACCGTCAGTATCACGGTCATGCCGATGCGATAGTCGATGCCGGTGAGGGCGTTGACCAGCACGCCGCCGGCCATGCCCATGGACACCAGCCAGCCGAAGGCGTAAAGCAAAGAGATGAGCAGAAACACCCGCCAGGCGGTCTTGCCGTAACGCAACCGGACGAAATCGCCGCTGGTGAATCCCGTGGGCATGAGGGTGCGGATGCGTCGCGCCAGGGGCGCGAACAGCATCAGGCCCACCGAGCCCAGTGAATAACCCAGCATGCCCCATACCCCCATCTGAAAGGCGAGCTGCGGCGCCGCCATGGTGGTGTTGCTGGTGACCCAGGTGGCCATGGCAGTGGCGGTGCCCAGGGCCATGCCCACCTTGCGCCCGGCCAGCATATAGCCTTCCAGGCCCACGGAGCGGCGCCCGAGATACGCGCCGAGGATTACCCACAGCACGGAAAAGGCCGCCAGGATCAGCCAGCCGGTGCTCGAGTCGAGAGACGCGCTGTGCAAGCTGTTCATGGTTCCACCTTTTGCTGGAGTTCGCGGATGGCCTCCTCGGTCTCCATCACCCGCGCATAGCGATCCTTCATGGTGGTGATGGTGGCCTTCTGCAGTTCCGGCGTCACCGTGGCGCAGCCGTCGGCGATGAGGGTGACGTGAAAGCCCAGGTCGCAGGCGTCGCGGATCGCGGTGGAGACGCACTCGTTGCTGTACACGCCCACCACGAACAGGCCGTTGATGTCCAGGTTGCGCAGGATGTATTCGATGTTGGTGGCGTTGAACACGCCGCTGGCGGTCTTGTTGATGACGATCTCGTTTTCGATGGGCGCCACCTGTTCCAGGAATTCCGCCTCCTTGGAGCCCGGCGGGGCGTGCAGGTTCAGGCGCTTGTGGCCGACGCTTCGGTCGCGGCCGTCCATGGTGAGGGATTGAATGCGGGTGTGGATCACTTCCAGATGGTGGGCGCGAAAGGCGTCCTGCAGTTTACGCACGTTGGGGATCACGGTGTTCTGCAGGCGCTCGAAGTAATACTCCTGCGCCTCGATGGGAATGCCCGAGGCCGCGACATTGGCGAATACGCCGTGTCCCGGCGCCGCATCCAGGTATTGCAGGTCGATGCACAGCAGGGCGGTGCGGTGGGCCTGCAGCGAGCGGGTGACGGCCGGGGCATGAGTGATGGATTTTCGATAAGTATCCCGTAACGGGTCGAAGTCGAGAAAATCCCCGGCGCTGGCATCGACCTGATTTTTTGTTTCGTCGCTCATGCTCAACCCGCCAATCGTCGCAATGTATTTAATAAGGTGTTGGCCCCGGCCTCGATGTCGGCCCAGGCGGTCCATTCCGCCGCCGAGTGGCTGCGGCCCTCCTTGCTCGGTACAAAAATCATGCCGGCGGGGGCGATGCCGGCAATGATCTGGGCGTCATGGGCGGCGCCGCTGGTCAAATGGGTGGCGGAAAGGCTCGAGGCCTCCGCCGCCTGTTCGATGGCCTGGATCACCTGCGCGGCGCAGCGCACCGGGGCGAGTTCGCTCAACACCGCGAACTCGAACATCAAGCCCCGGCGGCGGGCGATGGCCGACAGGGTGCGGCTGAAGGCCTCGGCCAGCATCTGCAGGGTGGCCTCGTCCGCGTCGCGCACATCCAGTGAAAAGATCACCTGTCCGGGGATGACGTTGGCGGCGCCCGGTTTGAGTTCAACGCGGCCGATGGTGGCGGTGCTGCGCGGGCTGCCGTATTCCTCCAGCACCCGATCGATCTCGCTGGCGAATTCAGCCAGGCCCTGGAAGGCGTCGTTGCGCATGTTCATGGGGGTGGTGCCGGCGTGGTTGGCGGCGCCGCTCAAGGTGATCTCCCATTTGAACAGGCCAGTGATGGCGTCCACGATGCCGATGGTGACGCCCTTGCGGTCCAGCACCGGCCCCTGTTCGATATGCAGTTCCACATAGGCGTGAATGCTGCCGGGCGCGCGCTGGGCGTGCAGGGCCTCGCGAGCGTCCAGCCCATGTTCCGCCATGGCGGCAACCAGGCTGACGCCGTCGAGGTCGGCGGCGTTGTGCAGATACTCCGGCGTCACCAGTCCGGCGATGGCCTGGGAACCGAGCATGCCGCCGAAACGGCCTTCTTCGTCGGTGAAGGCCAGCGCCTCCAGGGGACGGCGCAAGGCGATGTCTTGTTCCTGCAGGACCCGCAAGGCCTCCAGCGCGCACACCACACCCAGCGCGCCGTCGAGATGGCCGGCGCCGGGCACAGTATCGATGTGGGAGCCGGCCACCACGCCGGGCGTCTTGTCGTCCCAGTTGAGGCGCGCGGAGATATTGGCCGCGCCATCCTGGTGCAGGGTCAATCCGCTGTCGGAGATGCGCCGCCGCAGCCAGTCGCGGCCCGCCATGTCGCCGGGGCTGAAGGACATGCGGTAGATGCCATGGTCTTCATGACGGCCGATCTGCGCCAGGGCGTCGATGTCCTCGCGGAGGCGCTGGGCGTTGACCCGCAGTTCACTGACCGTCACTGCGACCTCGCTTGGTGCCGCTGATCACCATCAGCAGTGTGGCGACGAACACCACCACGCCCAGGGTGAAGAACATCAAGGCGCGGGAGAGGGGATGGTGGGCCACGGTCACCTTCACCGCCTTGCTCCACGGCCCGGCCTGCTGGTCATCGATCACCCGCGCCCGGTAGTACCAGGTGCCGTTGGGTTTACCGGAGATGACGCTGGCGTCGTCGGGACCCTGGTAACGCAGGGCGGCATCGGCGAAGCGCGGATTGTCCGCCTCTTGCAGTTGGATATCGTCGGCCTCGGGGGTTTGCCAGCTGAGGCGGTAAAAGCCCGCCGTGGCCACCTCGGTGTCGCTGGAAAGCTGAGGTATCGGCAATGAGGTCTGGGCCAGAGCGGTGCAGAACGGGCCGGTGAGCAGCAGCGCTCCGATCAATACGGCGCACTGACTGCCATGGCGTGTGAGAAGATTGCTGTGCTTGGGCGTCATGGCAACTTTTGGTTGGTGGACCATCCCAAGGCGCGCCGGCGACGCCCCTTGCCGGTATTCTTCTGCTTACAGCGAATATCGTTGCAGCGAGGTGCAAAAAGCTGTTAATTAAGGCCATAATTTTACAGGAAAATGGCTTTAATTCAAGGCGCGGTCAGCCCGGTCTAATGAAGGCGAAAATGATTTTTGGAAAACTCTTTTATATAAACGACAAAGCGCATTAAACCGAATTGTCACACCAGGAAGGAAAACGGTCACGTCGGATGACGAACCCGGGACAACAAACCGCCACGCAATCGCAGCCGGTGTTCGCGGCGCGGGATCTCACCAAGGTCTACGACATGGGCGAGGTCAAGGTGCAGGCCCTGCGCGGCGTGGACCTGGATCTCTATCCCGGCGAGTTCGTGGTGTTGCTGGGGCCGTCGGGCAGCGGCAAGTCCACGCTGCTCAACATCCTCGGCGGTCTCGATACGCCCACCGGCGGCACGGTGCGTTACGGCGATCACGACCTCAGCGTCTACGACGACGCGGCCCTGACCAAGTATCGCCGCGAGCATGTAGGTTTCGTGTTTCAATTTTACAATCTCATTCCCAGTCTCACCGCCCGCGAGAACGTGGCGCTGGTCACCGAGATCGCCGACAACCCCATGACGCCGGAAGAGGCCTTGGGCCTGGTGGGCCTGGGGCAACGCCTGGATCATTTTCCCACCCAGATGTCCGGCGGCGAACAGCAGCGGGTCGCCATCGCCCGCGCCGTGGCCAAGCGGCCGCAGGTGTTGTTGTGCGACGAGCCCACCGGCGCCCTGGACGCCCAGACCGGCATCCTGGTGCTGGAGGTGATCGCGCGGGTCAATCGCGAACTGGGCACCACCACCGCGGTGATCACCCACAACGCGGTGATCGCCGCCATGGCCGATCGGGTGGTGTACATCAGCGACGGCCAGGTGTCCCATATCGAACGCAACGCCGAAAAGAAACCGGCCTCGGAGCTGCACTGGTGATGAAAGCTAGGGCCCGCATTTACCCTCCTGACCGCGGCGACGTTGGT
>CAZOTG010000210.1:0-4500 GCA_964582585.1 uncultured Chromatiaceae bacterium
GACAGGGGTGCCAAAGGCATCGCAGGCTTGGTAGCAGTCTGGCTTCTCGATGGTGCCGTTCAAAGTCTCCTGGTGAGTACCTACAACTTCCCATCGCCAGTCAAAGAAGCCGTGGCGCACCCACCCGTACTCGGACCACGTTGCCACGACGGAGTAGTTGAACGGGAGGGTGGGAGCATCGAAGTTCAGAGGCACATCTGTGCCCTGCTCATCCCCGTTCACCTTGATACTGGTGAGGTCGTAATCGCCATAATGCTTATAATGCTTGTCGGCATTGATGGTCAGCGACCCACCCACGGCTTGCCCGCCCTCACAGGTAGCCGGTGTCACATTGGCGCTGAATCCCCAAGCAAATGCCGGGGCTTGCGGAGCTACCAGCATGGCAGTCATCAGCGCCACGACCAGTAGCCCACTACAGATTGAAAACAGTTTCTTCATGTTATCCTCTCCTTAAGTAAGCGTTACTTCGGATCATTTCTTGCTAGTCTTTTTCTTCTTCTTTCCCTCCTTTGTGAGATGGGCCAGCTTGAGATTCAAAAGCCTGATGTCCTCCCTGAGCTTGGCCGGGTCTTCGGAAGTGAACTTTCTTAAGACTTGCACGAATCCATCTTGGCATTCCTTAGGATGATAGCGAATGTCTAGACCAAGTTTCTTTATCATCCCGAGCACTACTTCGTTGATCGGAGCTTGTGTGTACTCTCCGTATCCTTGGTACATTCGGACGTTTGTTCTACGAAATAAGATAATGGTGAGGGTTATCAGCCACAACACCACTATCCCAAACAGAACCCATATCAAAACAGACATCTTGACATCCTCTCCTTTCTATGGTATAATAGTATATCACAGATTTCCTTATTTGTCAAGGAGGCCCTATGTTTCCAGCACCCCCAAGCAGTAGCCCGCCCGGTGGACCTATGGCAGGACCAGCCGGAGGCGGGGATAAAGAACAGGTCAAGGCTCAGTTGATCCGAACCGTGGCCGCTATGAAACGCATCGCCGCTGAGAAGGGCATTGATTGGAACGAGGTCGAGAACGGTGCCGGTTCTGCACCATCTGGTCCTGCTCCTACCGGCCCTGCTAGTGGCGGTCCAGTTGGTCCAACAGGTCCACCTACAGGCTAAACAACCAAACGAATATCTTTGATTGCATGGCCTCGGCTCCCTCTTCTCTCAGTTGTAGAAGCGGGATGCCGAGGCGTTCGCATACCTCACGCTTGGCGGCATTCAGTTCTTTGTAGTGTTCAGGTTGTCCTCCTGTCTTGTGTCGAAGAAGTAGGTCTATGAACACAGGCCGACTCTTGTACATCACAGCAACGTCAAACCAGAACCAGCGATCTGATTTGTCGTCAATCAGCCTGTGCTCATAGCCTATTACCTCAAGGTTCAACCCATCTACAGCCTGCCTCAAGGCAAACTCCGCATGAGAGGGGTCCTCTCGCCGCTGGTCATGAAATTGTTTCTGTCGGTGTTTCGCCGCTCGTCTTTGGTGGCTCTTTGAAGGCATAGTCTTTCTCCATTGGTATGAGTTCCCAACGACCGTACCAGAACGTGTCATTTACTAGGAATTTCCTTCCGTTATCCTGTAAGACATCGGATGAGAAATGACCTACTAGTGACTGTCCTGCGTTAGAATAACCATTATCGTAGGGTACTCCGAGCAGATAGCGGTCGGCATTTGTGTAGTCTAGAAGATTGTCTGCTGTTTCGAATTCTAGAGTATTGGCGTCGTCTATAGGAAGGTGCATGGTGTATGCAATCCTCCAAGCCAAGTCTCCTGTTTCCCACGTATCAAACCTCCATCTGTAGTATGGATATCTTTGATCTTTGTAGATCACCATCACTTCATTAGACCTAATGTACCAGAAGTCCATACCATTGAAAGAAGTCATGAGAATGGCTTCTTCTTCTTTTGGTATAAGATGATTAGCAGGTTCCAGATTACCCACTCCATACGCTTCTTTCAGATATTCTGGATACGATGGTTGGCTGATGATTTTAGGTATACCCGGACCATCATAATAGTTGTACCCATTTCCATTCAGTACGGAAACAAGCTGGTCTTTCCCCATATCACCAGCTACAAATTTAGGAACTATCTCTTCTAAAAGAGTGACTATGTTCTCCAGAGAGGTAAGTGAAGAGTAGCCCATTCTCTGCACGTAGAAGTGGCAGAACGTCATCGCTCCGTGAACATAGCTCCTTTCCCTGCCACCAAAGAACCATCTTTTAGCTATGACGATTTTCTTACCCGCTACTGTGATGCCATGTATTCCGTAGTCACTCCACAATTTTTCCCCATCTGTTTCTAGTTTAGTTCTGTGTTCTGACTTCCCATTCGCCCACTTGTAGCCTATGCGATGGTAGTTCTTCTTCATATTTACATGCTTGATACTCATGGAAATCTCCTAGTCTCCATCAAGAACAAACTGAGAAGTGACGTTATGCTTTCCTTCCTGATGCAGAGCTACCTCCCATCGCTTATTGCCGATAGGACGAAGTTCAAATGGAGTTGCATTTTCAGGTGCAATTTCCAAATGCTCTCCCTTACCTGCTACGAATCGCCTGAGAATGAGCACCTTTGTCATGCGATTGTCTTTCTTTGATATGATATCAAAGTCAAACCTGTCAATGTCTTTGGGTTCCAGCTTCTCAGATTTCTCCAAGCAGAACTGAGCCATTAATTCCAGTTCCTTATCAACGGCCTCAGCAAAGTCCTCATTCTCTTCGAGTCCCAAGCCGCTTGGAAACAAATCCGTCCAAGGCATAGCCCCGTCGATGTTCATAGATATGAGATCGGCCAGTATAGCAAGGGCAACCTGCTCAACCAGTCTGCTTTCGAACGTCGTCTTGCTTACGCTTCCGTTTGTTGAATCGCTCGTCTGCTGACTGGTGGTGTTGGTTGGTTTGTTTGCTTCGCTCTTCTTCGCCATTTTCCAGTTCCTCCAAGACCTCTTGGGACAACACGGCTGAGATACGGATGTTCTTAGTCATGATCTTCTCCATTAGTAGGGAGGGGGTATATATACCCCCTCCCATGCGGAGCCTTAGAGCAAGTTCTCAATGTTCTGTGCCACTTCAACAGGCACAGCTACGTCGAAGGATGCACCGTAGGAACGGTTGATCTTCCGACCACGAACCTGCACATGCAGGATGGTTTCCCCTAGACCCTTGCCGTTGCGGGGATTGACCGCCACAACCGCATACTTCGGGCCAGTCTGAGCCAAGCTCAGAGCCTTGAGGATGGCGCTATCGACCAGAGCATCAGCGCCCTCAGGCAGGCCGGTCGTGAACGAGAAGCCATAGTTCCGATTGGCTCCGAACGCACCGGGGGCAAAGACCTGAAAATGCAGGCCATCATCACGAACCCGCATCAGGGCCAAGGCGTATTTCTTCCCGGTTCCAGCGGCACTTTCGGTTACGAACGCAGTAGACATTGTTAGTCTCCCTTCTTATGAACGTACTCGGCCCAAAGATGTTCCAACACACTCTTCTTTTTCGGGGTGCTACTATTTCCACCACCTCCAATCGTCCCTGTTTGAAAAGAAGATTGCTGTGTTGGTGATTTGCTGTAAGTTGTCTTAGCTGGTTGGACTTTCGGATTGTCGGGCAGACCTAGTGTATCATAGATGTACTTTATCTGCTCGTTGCTCTCTACTACCTCTTCACAATACTTACGGCGCAACCATAGGATAGGGTCTTCCCCTTCAAAGGTTTCTTCATCCAGCAAGTATAACACAATTGCCGCCGCAAGTCCAGTTCTACCATGCCCTCCCAAACATGCCATGAGAACATCGGTTCCCCCATCCAGTAGTTTCCTGATCTCTTCTACCAACACATCCCACAAATCCCTGTTCCACTCGGGGGCGTGGAAGTCTTTGATCTTGAGAGACAGGAATGGCCCAACCTTGATTTTGTATTTCTCGGCGGCTTTGAGAGTTCCAGCAAAGGCATCATCACCTTCTTTGTTTCCTGTTTTGATATTCAGGTCACGCTCAAGAGAAGATGCCACCTTACTACCAGTCAGGTCGATTACAGCCATCCCATCTTTGATGAAAGCATCCCTACTCCATCCCCCCAACCACAGCTTCCCTCCACCCGGCGACTCATAAACCCATGTGTTTCCTTTATGGCATTTAGTCGTCGTACCGTATGATGTCGCCGGTTGGTTGGAGTAGTACCCGGTATGAGGTTTTGTTTGCGACATATTCCTTTACCCTTCCTCTCATGACTAACTCGATATGCTCTAGTTTCGATGTCCCTGTTTCGATTGGGAAAACAACTCTCGGCCAATGTTTGTGTGAGTCCTTTCCCATCCAAGAAGGCAGTTCTAATCCTTTCCACGCATACCACCGTTTAAGTAGGTAAAGTGTGTGCTCATCTAGAAACAATGCTTCTTTGTGAATTCGTATTGTAGGGAAATCATCGAGTAAGATATTAGGTGATAGATGCTTCCACTCTAGAACATACTCAAATGGAACATCCCCTTTTAGTCCTGTTC
>CAZOTG010000211.1:0-4497 GCA_964582585.1 uncultured Chromatiaceae bacterium
GTAATACTCGGGCTTCACCGAGCCGGAGATCCAGGTATAGCGCTCGATCCAGGTCCCGAGCACGATGGAACATCCGACGAAGGCGATCACCGGAGGATTGTGGCGATTGGGGGTAATCGCCAGGGTGACGAACGGGATGACGAATTTGAGGGCCAGGAAGGTCCACCACAGCGGCTCCAGACCGTGATACATCATAGACCAATAACGATCCATATCCTCCGGCAAACGCCCGTACCACATGATCAGATATTGGGTGAAATAGAGATAGGTCCACAGGATCGTCATCCCCAACATGAACTGCGCCATGAAATTCATGATATGGGGCGGCATCTCCTTGGTCAGCTTCCCGGAACGGATCAGGAAATACAGCACCACCGAGAAGAAACCCAGGAACATGTGGAAGTTGCTTTGGAAATGGTAGAAGCCGTAGCTGTCGCTGCGCCAGCCCGGCAGCTGGGTCATCTCGAAGTCCCAGGACACCATGGTGCCGTACAACACATAGGCGACGGGAATCAACAGGGCGATGTTGCGAAACCGGCGCTGCGCGGCATAGGACTGGTCCACTTCGCTCAGGGCCTGATACTTGATAAACATCCGGTACAGGCCCCAGATGAACAAAAAGCCGATGATTTCGCGGGCCGCCAGGAACGGATAGCTGAGCCAAGCGTTGGGGAGGTGATGGGCGGCCTCCGCAGGCTGCAAACCGCTGGTGGAGGACATCCAGGCGAATGTGGAGTGCCCCTGGATCAGTAATATCACCAGCAGAATGCCCGCGATGGGAAACAACACCGACATAGCGCAGGCGAGATGACGCACATAGAATCGCCATTTACCGTTCACCAGATGCAAAATAGCGGAGAACGTCACGCCGTTTATCGCGAGATACAGTACGAAAAGGAAGTCGGTTGTTAATACGGACCAGCTACCGAAATTTACCATGTTATCCCCTCAAGCTTGTTGCTTATTGCAAAGACTCAATTATTGCTGACCCATTTGAGCCGTATGCACCTTCATATGATTGATATCCGCAGGATCCTTGAGCATGCCGTGCTTCACGTAATTGACCACATTCCAGCGTTCTTTCACCGACAGGTCATTGTTGCCGCGCCGGTCGGGACGACCCATGGGATCACCATAGGCGGGCATGATGGCGCTGCCAAAGGTGATGGTGCCGAATATCCAACCCTCGGTAAGCTGCTTCTGCGCATAATCGTCGCGGAGGTTGATGGCGCCGATCTTGTCCGTGATGGGCGAGTTGGCCCCGCCGGTCAAACCATGGCAAGCAGCGCAATAAATCCTGAACAGGGTGCGCCCTTTGCTGATGGATTCTTCGGTGGGAGGAATGGGATTCTTCATGTTCTTTGCCTCTTCCCGGTTATGGATCTTGGTAGGCAATCCGGTCACCGGCACCGAATGTATCGGATAAGGCTTCGTAGCATCGTAACCTTCCTGGGGTTTGATGCTGGGTTGATTCATCATGTCCTGAGACCAAGGCCAAGCAAAGGCGGCACTCGGCATAAGCAATCCGATTAACATTACCTTCCACAGTTTCATCGCACGACCTCTTCCCGGATTTCCACTACCTTGTGCTGCTCGAACAAGCTCTTTAAAGGCTGCACATTTTTCTCGTCCACCACTAACAGCACCCCCACCTGATCCAAGCTCACCATTTCGCTGTAAAAGGTGTCGCGCCGCCTGAGCATACGCGCACCGATCAGGAAAGAGATGACCGTGAACAATACGCCGAACAGGATCAACATCTCATAGGTCAGCACGAAGTTGGTCGGCAAGGGCACCACCGGCTTGCCGCCCTGCGGCTGCACCAGAAACGTGGCCTGCGCGGAGGCAAGAAACAAAAAGCCGAAAGTGATGCCGAAGGAAGCGCCCATCAAGGTGAATTTCGGCACATGGGCGGGGCGCTCACCCAATACCTCCTCAACCTCCGGGTGCTCGATAGGCGACTTCAAGCTGACGTCGTCGACGCTAACTCCCGGTATTTTATTGGCCCGTATATCCGCAATCGCCGCGAAGGCCTGCTCGAAATCACTGAATAACCCCATTATGCGATGCTTGCTCATATTTATATTAACTCCCTAGGCACCCGGCATCTCAGTGGCGGGCTGTGGATCCGAGGACCGGCGGTGCATGGCAACAGCCTGATCTCCCTCAATGGCGCGACGACGGTGATAGACCATTTCCTTCACTTCGTACATGGAGACCGACGGGAATATCTTGACGAAGACCAGAAACAACAAGCCGAACCAGCCAAAACTGCCGAATACGATGGCCCATTGCACGATACTGGGCCACAGCACGCTCCAGGCGACGGGTTGATACGAGAACGACAGGGTCGGCGAGACGATCATCCAGCGCTCCAGCCACATTCCGACGTTCAGCAATAAAGACACCACGAACATAGTCGGTATGTGCCTGCGCAATTTCTCGAAGGCCAGGGTGAAGGGCATTACCGAGCCGAAGAACACCATGGTGATGAAATACGGCGCATAGTGACCGGTGAATTTGTCTATCAGTACTTCTTTCGACGGTATGTCATCCCCGTACCACGCCGTGACGAACTCGGCGAACAGCAGGTAGGTCCATGCCATGGCGATGACGAAGGTCAACTTGCAGGTCTTCTCCAGAATGGGAATGGTCATGTATTCCTCAAACCGGAAGAAGTAGCGCAGGATGATGAACAGGGTAATGATGGCCGCGCAACCCGAGTACAAGGCCCCCGCCACGAAGTAGGGCGGGAAGGTGGTAACGTGCCAGCCGGGCATGATGGACATTGCGAAGTCGGAAGACACGATGGAGTGCACCGACACCGCCAGCGGGATCAGGAAGCAGGCCATCAGCAGATAGGTCTTGCGGAAATTGCGCCATTGCCGGTCGGTGCCCTCCCACCCCATGGACAGGAATGTATAGAGTTTCTTGCGCCAGCCCTTGGCGTTGTCGCGGCAAATGGCAAGGTCGGGAATCATGCCGATGAACAGGAACAGGGCCGACGAGGTCAGGTAGGTAAAGATGGCAAAGGCGTCCCACACCAGCGGCGAACGGAAGTTGGGCCAGGCACCGCGGTCGCTGGCGTAGGGCAACACCCAATACATATTCCACAAGCGGCCAAGATGGATGACCGGAAACAGCCCGGCGGTCATCAGAGAGAACGTGGTCATCGCTTCCGCGAAACGATAGATCGGCTTACGCCAATCCGCATGGATGATATGCAGAATCGCCGAGAGCAGGGTCCCGGAGTGGCTCATGCCGATCCAGAAGATGAAGGTGGCGATGTACAGACCCCACATCTGCGGCCAGTCGAGGTCGGCGGTACCGATACCCGTATTGTACTGGTATATCTCCGCCACCACCGCGCACGACAACAAGAGCAGGCATACGCCCACGGCCACCCAATAGGCCGGCCGCGGGTTTACCAGACTGCTCAGCACGTCCTTATTGATTTGGGCCCACTTAATCTGTTCGTTAATGTCTTTTGTTTCCATGTCTCCCCACCAACTTCTTGGATTGATTGCTCTGGTCTATACGCTACATACGGCAGCCTGCCGCCTATACTTCGCGCACCCTATCCAGAAACATGATCTTGGGATCCGTATTCAGATCCTCAAGGACACGATAACCGCGCAGTTCGGGATTCTCTTTCTCATACTCGGGCTTGTCGATTTCCACCTCGTTGAGCCTTACCTCGTAGGCCTCCCACAACTTACTCACCTTGCTATCGGGGTCCATCAAGTCGCCGAATAGAATGGCGGTGGTCGGACAGGTCTGCTGGCATGCGGTCTGGAAATCGAAGTCATGCACCTTGCGGTTTTCCATCTTCGCCTTGTCTTTGGCCACCCGGATACGCTGCACACAGAAGGTGCATTTCTCCATGACTCCCTTGTCGCGCACCGACAGATCGGGGTTCAGCTGCATATGCAGCGGCGCCGGCCAGGACACATCATAGTATGACCAGAAGTTGAAGTAGCGCAGCCGGTACGGACAGTTGTTGGAACAATAACGCGAACCGATACAACGATTGTACACCTGCGCGTTCAGCCCGTCCGGCGTGTGATAGGTCGCCGCCACCGGGCACACCGGTTCGCAGGTCGCCGCCATGCACTGCTGACAATTCATGGGGAGGAAGCTGGCGCCTTTTTCCTGATAATCGCTTACCGGCAACAAATGACCCAGCTGTGGTTCGTCCCAGTAGCGCTCGATACGCATCCAGTGCATCGCCTGATGCTTGGCGAAGCGCTCAGGACCGACCACCGGCAGGTTGTTTTCCGCATAGCACGCCACCGCACAGGCATTGCAGCCGATGCATTTGTTGAGGTCGATGGCCATGCCCCATTTGTGCTCATAGTTATGGAAGCCGCCTTCTTCCCGGCCACGCCGGAACTGCGACCAGTTTTCAAGAAGATTTTTAAACGACATCCTTACCACCTCCTTCAGTGCGTCTGAACACTTCCGCGGTTACCGTCCCCACTAGCTTGCGCCCGTGCT
>CAZOTG010000212.1:0-4468 GCA_964582585.1 uncultured Chromatiaceae bacterium
TAAACCCTAAACCCTAAACCCTAAACCCTAAACCCTAAACCCTAAACCCTAAACTCGAAACCCGAGTGATGCTATCCTCAGGCCATGGCCGACCCCTATTTCACCGCCCCCATCGCCCGCCATGTGTGGGACGTCAAATATCGCCACCGCGAGGGCGATGCGGTGCTCGACGACACGGTCGCCGACAGTTGGCGGCGCGTCGCCCATACCTTGGCCGCGGCGGAAGAGAATGACAGTGAAGGCTGGCAGACGCGGTTCTACGATGCCCTGGCAGATTTCAAGTTTCTGCCGGGCGGGCGCATCCAGGCGGGGGCGGGCACCGCGCACAAGGTGACCTTGTTCAACTGCTTCGTCATGGGTGAGGTCGGCGACTCCATGGACGGCATCTTCGACGCCCTCAAGGAGGGCGCACTCACCATGCAGCAGGGCGGCGGTGTCGGTTATGACTTTTCCACCTTGCGTCCGCGCGGTACCCGGGCCTACAGCGTCGGCTCGGTGGCCTCCGGTCCGGTGTCGTTCATGCGCATCTGGGACAGCATGTGCGCCACCATCCTCTCCACCGGCGCGCGGCGCGGCGCCATGATGGGTACGCTGCGCTGCGATCACCCCGATATCGAGGAATTCATCACCGCTAAGCAAGACAAGACCCAATTGCGGCATTTCAATATCTCGGTGCTGGTGAGCGATGCCTTCATGGCGGCGGTGCAGCGGGACGAAGACTGGCCCTTGCTGTTTCCCGTCGACGGACATGCCGCCGGCAGTGAAATAGTGATGTCATCCTGGCCGGGACGCGGCGAGCCGGTGGCTTGCGAGGTGCATCGCCGCGTCAGCGCCCGCGGCTTATGGGAAAAGATCATGCGCGCCACCTATGACTACGCCGAACCCGGCGTGTTGTTCGTCGACCGTATCAATCAGTTCAACAATCTCTATTATCGCGAGCGGATCAGCGCGACCAATCCCTGCGGTGAAATTCCGCTGCCCCCTTATGGCGCCTGTAATCTCGGATCCCTCAACCTTACCCGCTTCGTGCGCGAGCCCTTTACCGAGCGGGCGCAGCTTGATCTGGAGGGTTTGAACGAGACCGCCGGCATCGCCGTGCGGCTCCTGGATAACGTCATCGACGTCTCGCAGTTTCCGTTGCCCAACCAGGCCAAACAGGCGCGCGGTTCGAGGCGCATCGGTTTGGGCTTTACCGGCTTGGCCGATGCGCTGCTGATGCTGGGTATACGTTACGGCGGCAAGGAGTCGTTGGACATCGCGCAAAAGGTGATGCGGGCCGTGTGTCATGCGGCCTATCGCGCCTCCATCGCCATCGCCCGCGACAAAGGGCCCTTTCCCTTTTTCAACAGGGAAAAATATCTCGCCGGAGAATTCATCAATACCCTGCCTGAGGACATCCGTGACGGCATCGCCCGCGACGGCATCCGCAACAGCCACCTCACCGCCATCGCCCCCACCGGCACCATCAGCCTGTTGGCCAACAATGTCTCCAGCGGCGTGGAGCCGGTGTTCGACAGCGACTTCACGCGGCGGGTGCTGGAACTCGACGGCTCTTATTCCGAGTATGAGGTGGTGGATTACGCCGTGGCCCTGTGGCGGCAACGAAATGCTAAAGGCACCGATTTGCCGCCGCAGTTCGTGGACGCCCACCATCTCTCGCCCGTGGTGCACCTGGATATGCAGGCCGCCATCCAGCCCTATGTGGACCAGGCCATCTCCAAGACCATCAACGTCCCGGTGGATTACGACTTCGCGGCGTTCCGCGATCTCTATCGCCTCGCCTATGACAGGGGCCTGAAGGGTTGCACCACCTTTCGTCCCAATCCCGTGACGGGCGAGATCCTGCGCGGCATGGAGGGGGATGAGGCGGGGCCGCATTGTTGCGGCGTGGAGCGGGAGGCGGATTAGCAGCCTTTTTATTTTTCTTCGATTCTGGCGAGACTTTCGGGAGATAGAAACAGCGTGGGGTCGACGCGGGCGTTGTTGAGGCTCACGCTCCAATGCAGGTGGGGACCGGTGGCGCGGCCGGTGTGGCCTACATAGCCGATGACATCGCCGCGTTCCAGCATCTGTCCTTTCTTCACCGCGATCTTTTGCATGTGGCAGTACATGGTGACCAGGCCCTGGCCATGGTCGATGAGTGCGGTGTTGCCGTTGAAGAAATAATTGCCCACGGCGACCACGCGGCCCGCCGCCGGAGCGTGGATCGGCGAGCCGGCGGTGGCGGCGATATCCAGTCCGCTGTGGGGATTGCGCGGCTGGCCGTTGAAGATGCGGCGCAGGCCGAAGGGGCTGCTCATGGGGCCTTGCGCCGGCAGATCGAATTGCAGTGCGATGTCGTCCCGTTGATGCCACGCGGCGAAGGCGGCCTTCATCACCCGGCTTTCGCGACGGATGCGTTTGAGGTCATCGGGGTTGGGTTCCACCTTGCGCTTGTCTTTGATGGTGAGCCGTTGGACGGCATATTGTTTGTCGTGGATGACGAACGATTGTGTCATTTGTGCGTCGTTGCCCTCTGTTATTTTCAGGGTATGCGTCCCTGGTTTGGTGTTGAGGGGGATGCCGACTATCGCCGTCCATTGTTGGTCGCCTTTTATTACCATCACCCGCTGACCGTTGAAAAAGGCGCGAGGCGCTTTTTTACCGCCGCTTTCCAGGGCAACGACCGCGACGCCGCCCGGTACCGGTTCGGCATGGGGCAGGGTTGCGGCATGCGTCAGGTCGTAGGAAAAGAACAGCATCAGCACCAATAGGTATTTCATGTCTCGTGCTTTTCGTCCACGGTGGAGATCAAGCGTCCCTGTGCGACACGGGTTTCGATCCGGTCACCAATGTTAACGGCCTGGGCGTTGCGCACGATAGCGCCGTCAGGCAGGTGTTTGACGATGGCATAACCGCGGCCCAGGGTGGCCAGGGGACTCACCGCATCCAGGGCCCGGCCCAGTCCGGCAAGCCGTTGCCGGCGTTGCTCCAGGGCCGCTTTCATTACTTGGACCAGACGGCGGCCGAGATTCTCCCGCTGCATCTGCAAATGTTGAAGGCGGCGACTGGGGTCGTGACGATGCAGTTGGGCGCTGAGGGTGTTCAAGCGCGCCGCGGCATGGCGCAGCTGGCCGCGCCAGGCGTGATGAATGCGCTGTTCCAGTTCATCCAGGCGCTGGCCCTGGTCGCGCAGGCGCCGTCCGGGGTGTTGCTGCGCCAGGCGTTTGTCCAGCCATTGCAGGGCCTGCGTTTTGACCTGCCGCTGGCGGTTCATTTGCACGATCAGGCGGTTTTCCAGGTTGACGAAGGCCTGCAGCCACTCTTCGCCGTTGGGGCTG
Organism: uncultured Chromatiaceae bacterium; assembly: GCA_964582585.1. GTDB lineage: Bacteria > Pseudomonadota > Gammaproteobacteria > DRLM01 > DRLM01 > JARRQJ01. Next base: position 3,321 of record CAZOTG010000212.1, read on the forward strand.
ACCTGTTCCGCGGCGGCGGAGGGCGTGGCGGCGCGGTAGTCGGCGACGAAGTCGGCGATGGTGACGTCGATCTCGTGGCCGACACCGCTGACGATGGGGATGGGGCAGTCGTAGATGGCGCGTGCCACCGCCTCTTCGTTGAAGGCCCACAGGTCTTCCAGGGAGCCGCCGCCCCGCGCCACGATGAGCACGTCGCAGTCTTGCTGCCTGCCGGCGAGGCGGACCATGCGGGCGATCTCCGGCGCGGCGGCGGTGCCCTGCACCGGGACCGGATAGATCAATACCGGGATGGCGGGAAAGCGGCGGCGCAGGATGCTCAGGATGTCGCGGATGGCGGCGCCGCTGGGGGAGGTGATCACGCCGATGCATTGCGGCAGGCGCGGCAAGGGCTTTTTGTGCGCCGGGTCGAACAGTCCCTCGTCGCTCAGGCGTTTTTTGAGTTCCTCGAAGGCGCGGCGCAGCAGGCCGTCGCCGGCCAATTCCATGTGCTCCACCACCAACTGGTAATCGCCGCGGGGCTCGTAGAGGCTGATGCGCGCCCGCACCAGGACATGGGTACCGTCGGCGGGGGTGAAGGACAAGAGCTGATTGCGCATCTTGAACATGGCGCAGCGCACCTGGGCGTCCCGGTCCTTCAGGGAGAAGTACAGGTGGCCGGAGCCGGGCCGGGACAGGTTGGAAACCTCTCCCTCCACCCACATCAGGGGGAAATTGCGGTCCAGCAGGGCCCGCACCTCGCGGTTGAGGCGGGAAACGGTGTAAACCTCGCGCCGCGGGCTGCTTTCCCCGGCGTTGGCGGCGGTAGACGGCAATTCCATGGGCTTATCATAGACTAATCGCTGATTTATGGCGAAAATGCCTAAACGGCCCGCAGTTTACCTCCCCCCCGCCAAGCCCTATAATGCCCGGTTAATTTACCTGCAGATGGGGAGCACATTATGTTGCGTGTAGTCGAGGAAGCACTCACCTTTGATGATGTGCTCTTGGTGCCCGCTCACTCTTCGGTATTACCCAGAGAAGTGGACCTCAAGACCCGCCTGACCCGGAGGGATGTCGTGGCGGGTACCATCACCCAGGTCAAGAATGCCATCGACCAGACCGATGCCCGCGACTGGACGCCCATCGGCGCCGCCCTCCAGGACGCCAAG
>CAZOTG010000213.1:0-4468 GCA_964582585.1 uncultured Chromatiaceae bacterium
GCGTGGCCGAAGCGCTGGAATACGGCATCGTCGGCATCAACACCGGCCTCATTTCCACCGAAGTCGCGCCGTTCGGCGGCGTCAAGGAATCGGGCATCGGGCGAGAGGGTTCAAAGTACGGCATCGAGGACTTTCTTGTTATCAAGTACCTGTGCCTCGGCGGCATCTAGCCCGGCCAAGCGCGCGCCGGGTGCGCTCGAGGCCGGAGGGCAGTCGAGCGGCGCGGTCGCAGCGGACCGTCAGACGTTAAAACGGAAATGCATGACGTCGCCGTCGCGCACCACGTAGTCCTTACCCTCGAGGCGCATCTTGCCGGCTTCCTTGGCGCCTTGCTCGCCCTTGCAGGCGATGAAATCGGCGTATGAGATCACCTCGGCACGGATGAAGCCGTGCTCAAAGTCAGTGTGGATCACCCCGGCGGCCTGCGGCGCGGTCGCGCCCACCTGCACCGTCCAGGCACGCACTTCCTTGGGTCCGGCGGTGAAATAGGTCTGCAGTCCGAGCAAGGCGTAACCGGCGCGGATCAGGCGGTCCAGGCCCGGCTCGTCCAGGCCCATGTCGGCGAGAAAAATCGTCTTGTCCTCATCGCTCAGGTCCGCCATCTGCGCCTCTATGGCGGCGCAGATCGCCACCACCGGCGCACCCTCGGTCTTGGCGTATTCCTCCACGCGCGCGAGCAGCGGGTTGTTGTTGAAGCCGTTTTCGTCGACGTTGGCGACATACATCGCCGGCTTGGCCGTCATCAGGCACAGCGGCTGCAGCACCTGTTGCTCCTCGCGCGACAAGCCCAGGCTGCGCACAGGCTTGGCCTGGTTGAGCACCGGCAGCACCTTTTCCAGAACTGCCACGATGCGTTGCGCCTCCTTGTCGCCCGATTTCGCGACTTTGGCATAGCGCGCCATGGTCTTTTCCACCGTCGCCAGGTCGGCAAGCGCGAGTTCGGTATTGATGGTCTCGATGTCGCTCAAGGGGTCGATCTTGCCGGCGACGTGCACCACGTTGTCGTCGACGAAACAGCGGACCACATGCGCGATCGCGTCGGTTTCACGGATGTTGGCGAGGAACTTGTTTCCCAAACCCTCGCCCTTGGATGCGCCCGCAACCAGGCCGGCGATATCGACGAATTCGACCACTGCGGGGATGGTTTTTTGCGGCTTGGCGATGGCGGCCAATTGCGCCAGCCGCGCATCGGGTACCTCGACGATGCCGACGTTGGGCTCGATGGTGCAGAAAGGATAGTTCTCCGCGGCGATCGCCGCCTTGGTGAGCGCATTGAACAGCGTCGACTTGCCGACGTTCGGCAATCCGACGATACCGCATTTTAGAGACATGTGTGAAACCCTAATCTAATTTGGGGGAAATGCGCCCGGAAGAAAGTCCCCTTAGGGGACAAGGGGCGCTCGGTCCTCTTGCTCACTTCGCGCTGCTCAGCCCGGAATGCCCGGAGCCTGAGGCTTGGGTTTGGTGTGCAGTTTGTGCATTGCCGCCGCCATGTTGTCAGCGAGTATCAGGTCGAACACCGCGATGCCTCGGTCGATTACCGCATCGATCAAAGCCTGCTCTTCCTTGCGCGGCGCGTGGAGCACGAAATCGACCACCTCCTGCTCGCTCGCAGCGATATCGCGCGGATGCCCGATGCCGACGCGCAGGCGCCAGAACTCGGGCGTGCCCAACGTGGCGATGATGTCGCGCAGGCCGTTATGGCCCGCGTGCCCGCCGCCCTGCTTGATTTTCGCGCCTCCCGGCGGCAAGTCGAGTTCGTCGTGCACAACCAGGATTTCGTCGGCCGCGATCTTGTGGAACTGCGCCATCGCCCCCACCGCCCTGCCCGATTCGTTCATCCAGGTTTGGGGAAGCTGCAGCCACGCCGGTCCGGACGCTGTGTCCAGCCTGGCCACCAATGCATGGAACCTGGGCTCCTTTCTCAACGCGAGCCGATGTTGCGCGGCCAGCCGGCCGACCAGCCAGAAGCCGGCGTTGTGACGCGTGCTCTCGTACTTTTTGCCCGGGTTGCCCAAGCCAACGATGAGTTTGATCGGCATGCTGGCGCCACTTTAAAAAAACAGGCAGAGGCCAAAGCCTCTGCCTGTCGTCGAAGCGTACAAACTATTTGGAGGCTGCTTCGGGATTGCCGCAACTGCCTCTGACATCGGGTAACACAAGGGGAGCGCCCCCCCATCGCATCGCAATAAGCGCTTACTTCTTCTCGCCCTTGTCCCCGCCCTTTTCGGCAGCAGCCGGTTCGGCGGACTGCTTGCTGGTGGGAACTGCGGCAGCCGACACCGCCGCGGCTGCTTCTGCGGCAGCCGTGTCCGCGGCCTCGTCCGCCACCATCGCGCGCGGAATCTGCACCACGGCTACCGACGGGTTCTCGCCGCCATGCAGGATCGCTTCCACACCATTGGGAAGTTGCAGGTCCCTGACGTGTACGGTGTCGCCCACCGCCATCTCTTTCAGGTCGACCTCGATGTACTCGGGCAGATCGGCCGGCAGGCAGCGGATCAGGAGCTCGCTCATGACATGGCTGACGAGACCGCCAGACAGCTTCACTCCCGGCGATTGCTCGGCATTGGTGAAGTGCAGCGGAACCTTCATTTGGATTTTTTCGTCAGCCACGACGCGCTGGAAGTCGATGTGCTGGACCTCGCGCCGGAATGGATGCATGTTGACCGCGCGCAACAGCACCTGTTCCTTCACGCCCTCCAGATTGAGCGTCAGCACGGAAGCGTGGAACGCCTCCTGACGCAGCTGGTGATACAGCGCGTTGTGATCGAGCTCGATCACCTCCGCCGGCTGTTTGCCGCCGTAGACGATGCCGGGGGTCTTGCCCTCCCGGCGCAGGCGGCGGCTCGCTCCGGTGCCCTGCTTGCTGCGCTTTTGCGCGTTGACTTCGATTTGCATGTTGCACTCCTGGTTATGGCGGTCCCGCGACCAGGTACCGCCGTTTGAAAAACGGGTATTCGTACTTTGTTCTTTACTCGCTAAACAAGGAACTCACCGAGTCCTCGTTGCTGATGCGCAATATCGTTTCCGCGAGCAGGTCGACCACCGAGAGCACGCGTATCTTGCTGCACTTCTTCGCGTCCTCGCGTAGCGGAATGGAGTCGGTGACGACCACCTCGTCCAGCGCCGAACTGGCGATGCGCCCCACCGCCCCGCCGGAGAGCACCGGGTGGGTGCAGTAGGCGAGGACCTTGACCGCGCCCTCGCCTTTGAGCGCATCTGCCGCCTTGGCCAGCGTGCCTGCAGTGTCGACCATGTCGTCCATGATGACGCAGGTGCGGCCCTTGACGTCGCCGATGATATTCATCACCTCGGCATCATTCGCCCTGGGGCGGCGCTTGTCGATGATGGCCAGGTCCGATTCCAGGCGCTTGGCCAGCGCGCGCGCGCGCACCACGCCGCCGACATCGGGCGAAACCACCAGCAGGTTGTCGTGGCCGTGTTTCCACAGATCGCCCAAGAGGATCGGCGCGGCGTAAATGTTGTCCACGGGAACGTCGAAGAAACCTTGGATCTGGTCGGCGTGCAGATCCATGGTGAGCACCCGGTCCACGCCCGCGGCTTCCAGCATGTTGGCGACCACCTTGGCGCTGATCGCCACGCGCGCCGAGCGCGGCCTGCGGTCTTGGCGTGCGTAGCCGAAATAGGGGAGCGCAGCGGTGACCCGGGCGGCAGATGCGCGCTTGAGCGCATCGATCATGATCAGCACTTCCATCAGATTGTCGTTGGTGGGCATGCAAGTGGACTGCAGCACGAAGCAATCCCGGCCGCGCACGTTGTCCATCAACTCGATCATCACCTCGCCGTCGGAGAAGCGGCCGACGCTGGCGCTACCCACGGGGATATTGAGGCGTTTCGCCACAGCAGCCGCCAGTTGCGGATTGGCGCTGCCGGCAAAAATCATCAGGTGATCGTAAGCCATCTAGATGCTGGAACCTGGTGTTTCGCGACGAGGTTCCCGCGCTCCTATCGTTGCCTATCGTAATCTCAGCCGCAACTGCGGCACATTCCGTCTAGCTTCCAGTCTGCGGAGACTAGTTTCTAGATGGCTGGGGAGGCAGGGATCGAACCTGCGAATGCCGGAATCAAAATCCGGTGCCTTACCACTTGGCGACTCCCCAAAACTCTAAAAGGCTGCTGAAAAGCCATTGATACAGCCAAAAATGTCTGGACTTCGAAAATGCTTCCGTCTCAACAGCCTCTGACTTGGGGGGATATAAACAAACGAGCGCGAGCCCCCTTTTTCAATACCCTCCTACTCGCTCAACGCATGCAGCGGATGACGCTCCAAGCCTCGCGCCACCAGCCCGCGCATCGCCGTTGGCAACTGCGCATGGGTCGCGCGCGCCGCGGATTCAGTGGAGAATTCGGCATACACGCAGGCACCGGAACCGCTCATGCGCGCCTCGCCGTGCTGCTTCATCCAAGCCAGATGGCGCGCCACTTCAGGATAGCGTTTGCTCAC
>CAZOTG010000214.1:0-4458 GCA_964582585.1 uncultured Chromatiaceae bacterium
TTATGGCACTTCGCGTCGTTCGCGGCGCTGCACCATATTGGTCGCTTTCGGCGCATAGCGGACATTGGTGGATCATCGCACGCCGCTAGACAGAGACTACGGCACACTGACTCTCTTGCCGACTATAGATCGCATTCAGGACGTAGCCCGCTGCTCTCACCGGGTTGTCCGTGGTTTTCAGCAGCCCGATTCAAGCTCCCAAACTGGAGCCTCGAATCATGCGCTTGCAGCGACGTTTCGACGGTCGCGGCGGTCGGTTTAAGAAAACTCCATAAACCTTTTATTTTATTTGTATTTAATCTCGCTGCCGCCGAGAATCGTGCTTATCGGAGGCTACTCCTCCTCGTTCCAAGGGCAGTAATCTCGTCCCTGGTCCTTTTGGCCGCGCTTTGGCCTCCAGAGCCGATAGGAGCCGTTTTTGGGCTGCTATCGGCACAAGACAGTCGTTTATTCACCGATTAGCCGCGGATTGAGGTCTGGACCACCTGGCTTGACCCCTTGATCGCATAGGCGTTTTCGCTCGACGACCGTGCCGCCGGCGGCCTTGAGATCATCTTGTCGCTGGTAATAGGCCAACCGCTCGGCAAGTGGGGGCATCTTCTCGTCGTTGCTGTTGTCGCGGGCCGCGTAGCCCCCGCGGGGGTGCACATAGGGCGCTGCCCTCGCCGCTTCCTCGCCGGCGCGCTTACGCAGCTCGAGAACCTGGCTGATGGCCTCGATGACATTGGCGTGACGTTCGCCCGCCTGCGCGCCTTCAGCAACCTCGAGTAGCAGCGCTCCGTCTGCTATGAGCTTCGCGAGTACTTCGCGCGCCTTGCGGTGGTAGAAGCACATGTTGTTGAGCATGACTTCAAGCGGTGTCTCGCCCTCGGCGATCGCGCGCTCGGCGATTTCGCGGGTCTTAGTGGTCAGACCGCTCGGCTTGCGGCCGGAGCCCGGACGATAGCCACCTCGCGGCATCGTTTGATTACCTCTGATCGTATGATTATTTTCAAAGCCGCGGACGGCATTTCGCCTATTCCAGGGCAGTTTCAGTGTCTCGCCGGCCGATTAACAGATCCTCAAGATCAACTTTGTCGTCCTTTTCGGTGCCGGGCAACCGCCCGCGGCGCGTTCGGTCTTTAAGGACGTCGAAACCAAGAGTTCTATCCGCAACACCGCAACAAGGCATATTCAATGCGCATCCCCGGGGCTTCCTGAACCGGAACGCGCGGATTGGCGTTGCGCCTGCAGACTCATGAAAAGCTCCCTTGCCATCGTCGTTGTTGCGTTGTCGCGATTGGCGCGCCGTCGTTCAGAGGTAACGATCAAAGGCGTCGGCGAATTGGCGGCAATAGTAGCCTTTCGGGGTATCGTCGCCCACTCGAATGCCGTCGGGCCTAATTTTAAACGGTGCTAGGAGCCGGGCGAGACTGTTCTGTGTGATGGGCTTGCTGGCCTTACCCCACTCCGCCCATGGGCGTCCCTCGAGTATGACTAAGGCCTCGACCAACTTGCCAGACGGTATCCGGTCCAAGTCCTGTTCCGCGAAGATGCTACGAATGTCGGTAAGTAGACGCACGCCGATGGACCGACCATCGTTGCTCGGCGCGATGCATTGCACCGCCCGGCGGGCACGATCCGACCATTCGCCGCCGGCTGCATCCGCAATGGCGAGCAGCGGGCGCCAATTATCGGCCGTGCGGTTGAATACGCCGGCTGGCATATCCGGGTCGGCGTCGCGAATCCGCTCCGCGTTGTCCATGGCCCAGCGGGCGGCCATCCGGGCGAGTCTGTGAAGATGTTCGATGCGGTCAAAACGGAACGGTTCGATTAGCTCATCCAATCGGCGACGTTGCAATTCAATCGTCACCGAACGATCAGTGATCGTCCCCGGAAGTTTACCGATTAACGCGAGCGCACATGCCGAATAAGTCGAGAATGAACGTGGTTCAAAGTCCTCGCCGACGGTACGGATGACGGACCCGCCGCGACGATGCCCCGAATTGAGAATGCCCCGCAGTTCTTCCTTCTCCGGAAGGAACGTCTCGATCTCGTCAATCAACAAGGTCGGCCGCTGCATTTCGACAACCCGAAAGATCGCGGATGTGCTGGCGTTCGCGATCGGCAATGGTCGCCAGACTAGCCGGTGAAGCACGTCGAGCAACGTCGTCTTACCACATTGCTTTTCAGGTGAGGTGATCGCCAGTCGCGGTGATATAGGGACTACGTCCAGAAAATAGCTGTGCACCGTCCATAGGGCAGCCGTGTCTGCCGAGGAATGTGGCATGACAACATGTCGGCGGATTGCTGTCGCCAAATCGTCAAGTAGCTTACCGCCGTTAACAAGATTGGGCCATGGCTCTGCTTCGGGGAGGCTCAGCGCGTGGCCTTGCTTGCCGTCATCGTTGGATTTCTCGCGCTTGGCCGCCACGAGACGATCGAGGATCTGGATGCGTATATTTAAGCGCTCGGCTGCGTTTTTGCGATCGCGCTCGTATTCAACTATCCCAAGTCTGGCGAGCCGACTGATTTCTGCGTCGCTATCGTATTCTGAAGTAATGCATGGTGCCGCGCCCAGCGCTTCGCACCGCTCTGCGTTTTCAACCGACATAGGCTGCTGGCAGGCCGTCATGTGAGGGCTCCTTCTTGTTGGGCCGCCGGGAAGCCTGCACGTATATTGTGGCGCCATCGCAAATGCGTGACAGCGTTTAGCATCGCCGTGCCGCTGGCTTGGTTTCAGTCAATAATCGCTCTAGAGCGACGCTAGGAACGCGCAGCTTGCGGCCGAAGCGAAGCACCGGAAGTTCGCCGCGTTGAGCGGCGTCGTAGCTGGCGTTTTTTCCAAGGCCTAGGCGGCGACCGGCTTCTGGTACTGAGAGCGTTTCTGGTGAGGGGCTTAGATCCGACCCGCGCTTATTCATTGTGGCACCTCTAGAATCAAGGTGCTCTAAATACTAGTCACGATTCCTCTATCACGAAGTAGAAAATGTTATTTTGCACAGTCAGAGCGAGAAATATTCGGGGGAATAAAAAACGCCAATATTGCGCATCATTCAATGCTGGCAGTAGCATGGGCGTTTGAGTTAATCCAGCAAATTTCTGCCGCGAGCATAATTTTGTTGTTTTCATAGTCTCCGGCGAAGTAAAGGAGATCAGAAATGCGTCGCAGCGGTCATATACGCGAGCGCTCAACTAGATCCTGGGAGCTGCGCTACAGCCTCGGAACTAACCCAGCCACTGGCAAGCGCCGCATGGCGACTACCACTGTGAAAGGCGATCGAAGGGCTGCTGAGAAGGAATTGCGAAGACTGCTGCGTGCCGTTGATACGGGCGAACACGTTGACCCAAGCCGCATGACGGTAAAACAGTGGCTTACAACTTGGCTTGAAGACGTCCGCGCGGAAGTGGCTCCCAAATCGCACGAACGATATAGCGAGATCGTACAAAACTTTCTTAACCCAGCGCTTGGCAATCTTCCATTAGTAAAACTTGCGCCTAGCCACATTCAAAACGCATACACTACCTGGGCCACAGGCGGACGGCGCGACGGAAAAACCGGCGGCCTATCTCCAAACTCGCGCCGCCACATTCATCGCATTTTAAAATCCGCGCTTGCGCGTGCAGTCGAGCAGCAAGTGGTCGCTCGCAATCCGGCCGATGTCTTTAAGAAGCGACTGCCAAAGGTCGAACGGCACGAACTGGCGACCCTGTCAACCGATCAATCGGCGCACCTGTTGGAAGCTATCAAACATACCCGGGTCTATTGGCCGGTATTACTGGCGCTCTCGACCGGTATGCGTCGCGGCGAGGTGCTCGCATTGCGTTGGAAAAATGTCGACCTGGAAAGCGCGACCCTGCGGGTGATGGAGAGCCTCGAACAGACGAAAGCAGGACTTCGCTTTAAGACGCCCAAGACCGACCGGACCCGCGCCGTCACCCTGCCCTCCTTTGCGGTCGAAGAGCTTAGCCGGCTCAAGCTATCCCAAGCCGAGGAACTGCTTATGTTGGGCATCCGTCAGAACCCGGACACCATCGTTTGCTCTCGTGCTGATGGATTGCCGTTGCAGCCGCGCAGTCTGACCCATGAGTTCACTCGCCTCATACGCCGGCTCAAGAAGTTGCCGCGCGTTCGTCTTCACGACCTACGGCATAGTCATGCGACTCAACTCCTGCTTGCTGGTGTGCATCCCAAGATCGTCCAGGAGCGTTTGGGGCACTCGACAATCACGACTACTCTGGATCTTTATTCACATGTCACTGACACGATGCAGAGCGACGCGGCGGCGCGGCTCGATGCGGCGTTCGGGGCTGCCATAATTCGTGCGGCTGGCAACGACTGAATTGGTTCGGTAGCAAATTGGGTAGCAACGAGCTTTTTTTGAAATTGCGCGAACTAGAATATCGTTGTAGTTCAAAGTGATGGAAGGGTGGCCGAGTGGTTTAAGGCACCGGTCTTGAAAACCGGCGTACCCGCAA
>CAZOTG010000215.1:0-4455 GCA_964582585.1 uncultured Chromatiaceae bacterium
ATGCTGTTGATCTTTTTTATGGTGTCCACCACCTTCAAGGACCAATCGCTGATTCGCATCGATTTGCCCAAGGCCTCCCAGCAACAGGAACAGGAAAAGAAGGAACAGGTCATCGATCTCACCATCGACGCCCAGGGCAATTTCTTCGTCAACGGCAAGCAGGTGGTCAACAATCAAATCGACACCCTGAAAAAGGCCTTGCAGCTCGCCATCGGCGAGCGCGAGCATCCGCCGCTCACCATCAGCGCCGATGGCAAGACGCCCCATCAGGCGGTGGTGACGGCCATGGATGCGGCCCGCCAGGTGGGTCTTGTGCACTTGTCCATCGCCACCCGCAACCAGCCCGAGGGCAAGCGCTAACACCATGTCGGTGAAAGACAGCCAAAAGACGCGCCTCCTCTATTCGCGGCTGTTGCGCTACAGCCTGCCGCATTGGAAGGCCTTTGCGGTATCTGTGGCCGCCATGCTGGTGTTCGCCGCCACCAACACCGGCTTTGCCGCCTTGATGAAGCCCATGATCGACGGCAGTTTCGTGGCCAAAGATCCCAATGTCATTAAACTCGTCCCCTTGATGATCATCGGTTTGTTCGCGGCGCGCGGGCTCGCCAACTTCACTTCGACCTATTGCATGAGCTGGGTGGGGCGTGAGGTCATCCGAGAACTGCGCCGTGCTATGTTCGCCAAACTGCTGTGCCTGCCCACGCGCTTTTACGACAAGACGCCCTCGGGGGAACTGCTGTCTAAGTTGATCTATGATGTAGAACAGGTCAACCAGGCGGCCACCAACTCCTTGACCAACGTGGTAAAGGACGGTTTCACCATCATCGGTCTATTGATATGGATGTCCTACATCAATTGGCTGCTCACGCTGATCTTCATCGTGGCGGGACCGCTCATCGCCTTCATCATGGCCAAGGTCAACAAACGCTTTCGCCGCATCAGCGGCCGCATTCAGCACTCCATGGCCGATGTCACCGCGGTGAGCGAGGAGGCCATCACCGGTCATCGCGAGGTCAAGATCTTCGGTGGAGGACCCTACGAGGAACAGCGATTCGACCGCATCAATGAAGCCAATCGCAAGCTCAACATGAAGATGGCGGCGGTAAGCGCCGCCAGCGTCGGTACCATCGAACTGATCTCCGCCAGCGCCCTGGCCGGGATCATCTATCTGGCCACCTTGCCCACCGTGCTGGAGAAGGTCACCGTCGGCAGTTTCATGTCCTTTGTAGTGGCGATGATGTTGTTGCTGCCATCCATCAAGCGGCTGATGACGGTAATGCCCATGGTGCAACGCGGGCTCGCCGCCGCGGAGAGTATCTTCGCTTTGCTGGACAGCGAGGCGGAACGGGACAAAGGCAAGCAGCGCATCACTCATGCCCGGGGCAAGGTGGAGTTCAGGCAGATCTCCTTCGCTTATGACGAGAGCAAGGGAGAGGTACTCAGGGACATCGATCTCGCTATTGCGCCGGGCCAATGCGTAGCCCTGGTGGGACGCTCCGGCAGCGGCAAGTCCACCTTGGTGAGCTTGTTGCCGCGCTTTTATGAAGTGAGCCACGGCGGCATCCTGTTGGACGGTGAAGACATCCGCGAACTTCAGTTGGCCAATCTGCGCCAGCAGATCGCCTGGGTGGGGCAGAACGTGGTGTTGTTCAACGACACCATCGCCCACAACATCGCCTATGGCGGACTGGGCACCATCAACGAGTCGGAGATCGTATGCGCCGCGGAGGCGGCCCATGCCATGGAGTTCATCACCAAACTGCCCGACGGCTTGAATACCCTGGTGGGAGAGAACGGCGTGCTGTTGTCCGGCGGCCAACGCCAGCGGCTCGCCATCGCCCGTGCCTTATTGAAGAATGCGCCGGTGTTGATCCTGGACGAGGCGACCTCCGCCCTGGACAGCGAATCGGAACGCCATATTCAGGCCGCCTTGGCGGAGGTGATGCGCCACCGCACCACCCTGGTGATCGCCCACCGCTTGTCCACTGTGGAAAACGCCGACCAGATCGTGGTGCTGGATCAGGGGCGGATCGTGGAGCAGGGACGCCACGGCGAACTGTTGGCGAAGGGCGGCCACTATGCGGCCCTCTATAAAATGCAATTTCACGGTTCCGCCGCGACCGGCGGAGAAGATCTCTCCCGTCTCGTCACCATGCATGAGAATGCGGCCGGCTGACATGGCGCATTGAAAGGGTCCATCGTGCGCCTGGCGTCGCTGTGGTACGGTTCCCACCCCTTGAGCATCCTCTTGGCCCCCCTCGGCTGGTTGTTCGCTGTGGTGGCGACCGCGCGTCGTTATGCCTATCGCGCCGGACTACTGCACGGTGAGAGAATGCCGGTTCCGGTCATTGTGGTAGGCAATATCACCGTCGGCGGCACGGGCAAGACACCGCTGGTGATCTGGCTGGTAGAGGCCCTGCGCCGGGCAGGCCGGCGTCCCGGTGTGGTGAGCCGCGGTTACGGCGGCGAGGCGGCAAGCTGGCCGCAAACGGTGGACGGCGACAGCGATCCCCGCGTGGTGGGAGATGAACCGGTGTTGATCGCCTGCCATTGCAGCTGTCCGGTGATAGTGGGACCGCGACGGGTGCAGGCTGCAAGGAAGTTGTTGGCGGATCATGACTGCGACGTCATCGTATGCGACGACGGTCTGCAACACTATGCCCTGGCCCGCGATATGGAGATCGCGGTGATCGACGGCGCGCGGCGTTTGGGCATTGGCCGTTGCCTGCCCGCGGGACCCTTGCGCGAACGGCCGTCCCGGCTGCAAAGCGTGGATATGGTCATCGTCAACGGCGCGGCGCGAGCCGGCGAATACACCATGGAGCTAAAGGGCGGGGAGGCCAGGGCCTTGCTGGACCCGGACAGCGTGCAATCCCTGGAGCGCTGGCGCGGCGAGTCCGTGCACGGCATGGCGGGCATCGGCAATCCGGGGCGCTTCTTCGCCCATCTGCGCGAGCACGGCCTGAGGGTGGTGGAGCACCCCTTTTCCGATCACCATGCCTTTCGTCCGGACGAACTGCGTTTCGGCGACGATCTGCCGGTGATGATGACGGAGAAGGACGCGGTCAAGTGCCGCGGCTTCGCCCTTGCCGGGCAGTGGTATGTGCCGGTCAGCGCCCATCTCGACGAACTCTGCGAACAACGCTTACAACGGCTTTTGAAGCGTGTTTTAATGCGCTACGGCGGAGAGAAGGCTTAATGCAACTGCGATACAATAAGTCCGTCTTCACGACGGCGAATACGCAACGGGAGATGTCATGGATAAAAAATTGCTCGATATTCTAGTATGCCCCATTTGCAAAGGCCCGCTGGTCTATCACAAGAACGCCAATGAATTAATCTGTAAGGGGGATCGTCTCGCCTATCCCATCCGTGACGATATCCCCATCATGCTGGAAGAAGAGGCGCGGGAGCTGCCGGCCGACGAGGAAGTTGAATGAAATTTCGCGTGGTGATCCCGGCGCGTTACGGCGCGACCCGCCTGCCGGGCAAACCCTTGCGGCGATTGCTGGACAAACCGCTTATCCAATATGTCTTCGACAACGCCGTGGCGAGCGGCGCGGAAGAGGTGGTGATCGCCACCGATGATGACAGAATTCGCGAAGCGGCGGAGGGCTTCGGCGCCGTGGTGTGCATGACCTCGACGCAACACCATTCCGGGACCGAACGCCTCGCCGAGGTGGCGGAGCGAAATCACTACGCTGCCGACGACATCGTGGTCAATTTGCAGGGCGATGAGCCCTTGTTGCCGCCCCTCTTGATCCGTCAGGTGGCGGAAGATTTGGCCGCCCATCCCGCCGCCGCCATCGCGACCTTGTGCAGCCGTTTGACTCAGGCCGAGCAGTTGTTCAACCCGCATATCGTGAAAGTCATCATGGATCATCAGGGTTACGCCCTCTACTTCAGTCGTGCGCCGATACCGTGGGACAGGGAGGGCTTTGCGGCAAGCCCGGCACGGCTCGATCCCAACGCGGATTATTTCCGCCATATCGGCCTCTATGCCTATCGTGCCGGATTTCTCCAAGACTACGTGAATCGGCCACACTGCCAGGCGGAACGATTGGAAGCGCTGGAACAGCTGAGGGCCTTGTGGTACGACTATCGCATCCATGTGGCCGAGGCCATGGCCGATATGGAGGGGGGAGTGGATACGGAGGAAGACCTGGCGCGTGTTGAAGCGCTGCTTCGAAGCAAGGGATCGAGCGGTAATCGGGATTAGGATAGATTGATCAAGTCAAGCTTGAGCAGCACGGGATTTAAGTCGTTTCCGTCCTGGTCGAATAATGGGATAGTGATTGTCGAGGGCACCCTGCGGTGCGCCTCCCCGTGCTGGTCCGCTTGGATCACGGTGTGCATCTCGCAGTCCCTCAACACCAGGGCGGGACCATCCTCGAGGATCTCAATGATTTCCCATTCAGAACCTTGATGCCTGACCTTGAGTCCAATCAGTTCGCG
>CAZOTG010000216.1:0-4427 GCA_964582585.1 uncultured Chromatiaceae bacterium
GGTCGATCCGCTCGACGGGTCCAAGGAGTTCATTTCCAGAAACGGCGAGTTCACCGTCAATATCGCCCTGATCGAGAAGGGCGTGCCGGTTCTGGGCGTCGTCTATGCGCCGGCCCTGGCCCGTATCTGGTGGGGCTCTCGCGGCGAAATTTACGCAGATTCACGAGGCCTTATCCTGGATGGCATCTCGCTCCCGTTCACCGTGGAGGATCTCCACCATCTTCAAGGCCTCCTGCTCCATGGTGGAGACCAGCTCATCGACGCGCCGTTGAAAATAACGATGGGCCATGAGGCTGGGGATGGCGACGGTCAAGCCGGCCACCGTGGTGAACAGGGCCTCCGAGATACCGCCCGCCAGTACCGCGGGATTACCGACCCCGGAACTGGAAATCGCCGAGAAGATCTTGATCATGCCCAGCACCGTGCCATACAGACCCAGCAAGGGGGTGACCGCGGCGATGGTGCCGAGGGTGTTCAGGTATTTCTCCAGCTCCAATACCACATGACGGCCCGCCTCTTCGATGCTCTCTTTCATCACCTCGCGGCTGTGCTGGAGGTTCATCAAACCCGCCGCCAGCACCTGGCCCAGGGGCGAACCCGCCCGCAATGCGGAAACACGGGCCACGTCCAGGTGGCCGCTCTTGGCCCACTGCCAGATCTGCTCCACCAGACGGCGGGGACAGATTCGTTGTCTACGCAATGACCATACACGTTCCACGATGATGGCCATGGCCGCTACCGAACAAAGAATGATCGGCAGCATTACCCAGCCGCCTTCCCTCACTAATTCAAACACGCGATTTCGATCCTTCCCGACATCCTGTTAAGTCCGTAATCATACTTGATTTATCCGCGCAGCCAAAAGCATTCTCCCCCGACGCGCTCAGCGGCTGTTCCAGTAGCGGCGTGCCTGCCGGCGATAGGCGGCGGGCGGCGGCATGGCGGGGGATGAGCCGAGGCGGAAGCGGATGGCGCCGGCGTGCGCCGAATCGAGCAGGATGGCGCCTTCCTCCGCGTAACGCGCCACCACGGCGTCCCTGGGAAAGCCGTAGCGATTGCGGTAGCCCGCCGCGAACAGGGCGTAACGGGGCCGAACTGCCTGCAAAAAGGCGGGTGTGGAGGAGGTATTGCTGCCGTGATGCGGTGCCACCAGGATATCCGCGCCGAGCCGTCTCGCCTCTTTCGCCACCAGGCGCTTTTCACTGCGTCTTTCGATATCACCGGGTAATAGCACGGCCTGCCGTGCGGTTTTCACGCGCAGTACGCAAGAAGCGTCGTTGCCGTGGTAGGCATGATCAGGGAAGGGATAGATGATCTCGAAGCGTACGCCATCCCAGCGCCAATGCTGCCCCGCCTCGCAGGTTTCCACGCCACCCTTCTCCCAGTGAATCTTATGGGGCGCGCTGGTGAGCAGCCGCCGCACCTCGGTGTTCGCCAATACCGCCGGCACACCGCCGCGATGATCCATATCGCCGTGGCTGACGATCAGGGTATCGATGCGGCGGACTCCATAATAACGCAGGTAGGGTATGACCACCGCGCTGCCGGCATCGAAGCGCTCGCTGGTGGCTGGGCCGGTATCGAACACCAGGGTATGTCCCGCGGTCTGCACCACTGCGGCCAGGCCCTGACCCACGTCCAGCAAGGTGAACCAGGCCTCGCCGTTCTGCGGCCGCGCCGGACTCACCAATACCATGGGTGCCAGCAACACGCCACCCAGCCATCGCCCCGCTATCCCCGCCGGCGCCAACAACCAGACCGTCCCCAGCAAGGCGGGCAGATAGGCCCAATGCGGTGCCGGCGGCTGAAGCCACTGCGCCATGCTGCTGTGGGCCAGCCCTCGCAAAAGGGGCCATAACCAGCCCATGGCGCCCGCGGCCAGTTGCAGCAGTCCCGTCCCCGCCGCGGGCAAAGGGCCGAGCAACGCGGTTCCGAGCAAGCACAGCGGTACCACCACCAGCGTCACCCAAGGCACGGCGAAGATATTGGCGAGGGGTGCCACCAGGGAAACCCGCTGAAACAGGATCAACAACAGCGGCGCGAGACCGATCGCCACCAGCACCTGCACACGCCCCCACTTCCACCATAAACCCCGCGGCGTCAAGCGGTGTCCCATACCGTAGAAAATCATCGCCACCGCAGCAAAAGACAGCCAAAACCCCGGCTCCAACACGGACAGTGGGTCCCACACCAGCACCGCCAGCAAGGCCAGGGACAGGATATGGGCGGGACGGCTGTTGCGTCCCGACATTACGCTGCCCATCACCACCATGACCATGATGACGGTACGCTGGGTCGGGATGGAAAACCCGGCCAAGGCGGCATAGAGCAGCGCCGCGATCACTGCGGCCATCGCCCCGGCCTTGGGCGCCGGCCAGCGCAGCGCCAAACGCGCAACGCGGGCCCATAAGGTCCGCAACACAAAGAAGGCCAATCCCGCCACTATCCCCACATGCAGACCGGAGATGGCCACCAGGTGATTGGTGCCGGTGGCGGTCAGGACGGCCCATTGCGTTCGATCTATCGCCGCCCGTTCTCCGATAGCCAGGGCCTGGATGATTCCTGTGAAGTCATCGTGCTGCAAGGCCGCCTCGATGCGCCGCGCCAAGGCTTGCCGCACACGGTTGACGGGCTGGTCCCAGCTACGGCTGGCGAGCAGGCGGTTGTCGGGGGCATCGCGCACATAACCTGTGGCGCGGAGGCGATGGCGGAACAACCAGGCTTCATAATCGAATGAGCCCGGATTGCGCAGGCCGTGGGGACGTTTCAAACGCACCTGCAAACGCCAGTTCTCGCCCACTTGCAGCGCGGCGTCGGGATAGTACCAATTCAATAAGATCCGCCCCGGGCTGGGCAGCAATGTATCGCCCTGGTATATCTTCGTCACCTCGAATTCAAAATGGGCACGGCGTCGATCCACCTCCGGTAAGGAGACGATCTCCCCTTCCACCGTCACATCCCCGCCTTCGGCCGCGGCGGGCAGCTGCCCGGACAGGATCAGCGCCGCGTACCCCCATGCCCAGAGGAATCCCGCCGCCGCGACGGCCGCCGGCCTCAGCAGACGGAAGCGCCACGCCAACAGCGGCAGAGGTAAAAAAACCAGCGCCCATAAAGGATGGGGCAAGGCGCTCAACTGCTGAAACGCCGTCACCCCCAGCAGTGCCGCCAGGGCGGTCAGGGGCAGGCTGCAAGGTATTCGGAAAATGGGCATAATGGGCGGTCGCTTTCACCCATACAGGTCGTCTGTTGTGCCGAAACGGATCATAAAACGCTATCTCCCTGATCCCCATAAGATCCGTGAACATAAACACCTGCGGTTCTTCGGACAACTCCTCCACGACCCCAATCTCTGGCATCTCAACCGCCGCTCGGTATCGGGGGCCTTCTCGGTGGGCCTTTTCTCCGCGTTCGTTCCGATCCCTTTTCAAATGGTACTGGGGGCGGCGGGCGCCATCATCTGGCGGGTCAATCTCCCTATCTCGGTGGGGCTGGTGTGGCTCACCAATCCGGTCACCATGCCCCCGCTCTTTTACTTTGCCTATAAACTCGGCACCTGGATCCTGGGGACGCGTTTGCACGAAGGCGTCGTCTTCGAGCTGTCCTTTCGCTGGATCATGGAAGAACTGACGGTGATCTGGCAACCCTTTTTGCTGGGCTGTTTCGTACTGGGCACCTTGAGCGCGGTGCTGGGCAATGTGATGATGCGCCTGCTGTGGCGCTTGCATGTGGTGCGCCATCTCAACCGACGACGGCTCAAACGCCAGCAGCAGAATAGCTAGACCCGCTTATTATCCCTTCAGAACGCCCTGTTCCAGATGCAGGGTACGATCGAGACGCTGCGCCAGACGAGGATCATGGGTCACCACCACGAAGCTGGTGCCCATGGCCTGATTCAATTCCAACATCAAATCATAGACCTGGTCGGCGGTCTTATAATCGAGGTTGCCGGTGGGCTCGTCGGCCAGCACGCACTTGGGCTCGGTGACCAGGGCCCGCGCCACCGCCGCCCGTTGCCGCTCGCCGCCCGACAGTTCACCGGGCTTGTGCTGGAGGCGATGCTCCAGCCCCACCCTTTCCAGCAAGTGCTGGGCCTTGTCCGCCGCCGCCTTGGGAGTCAAACCGCGGATCAACAGGGGCATGCACACGTTTTCCAGAGCGGTGAATTCCGGCAAAAGATGATGGAACTGATAGACGAAACCCAGGGCGCGGTTGCGCAGCCGGCCGCGTTCCACGTTGCCAAGCTTCGCCATGTCCGCGCCGTCCACCCAGACCTCGCCGTGGCTCGGCGTATCCAGCCCCCCCAGCAGATGCAGCAGGGTACTCTTGCCCGAGCCCGAGGCGCCGACGATTGCCAGGCGTTCCCCCGCCGCCACCTCCAGATTGACGTCGGTGAGCACATCCACCGCCGCCGGACCTTCGGTGTAGGT